>NZ_JBFRJZ010000045.1:0-144107 GCF_041469125.1 Vibrio sp. 10N.286.51.E5
GCCTCCTCCTACTCGATTGCTGTCAGAGCGATTTGTTAATTCAGAACTATTTAGTAATAAAAATTTGTTCTGTTTCTAGTGATGTCATCGTGCGAACTTGACGCCAAATGTAGTAGAAAATACCTAACATCATCAGCATGCTTGGGATGGCGATTGCTGGGTAGCTGTAAAGTGTCAGCTTGCCAAGTTCTTCATTAAAGGCAGCGGTGCCAGCAGGGCTAGTCACAATCCAAGTCGCTAGGAAGTAGTTCATAGCTGAAGAAAATGCGAAAGTACTCGCGAATAGGTAGTTGGATGTCATTAGACAACGATCAAACTTTGCTTGGTTACCGAACTGCTTTAGGCGCTCTTCAATAAGAGAGATATTTAATAGGGCCGGTGTGAAGATAACTTTCTGGATAAACGGGTAGCGGGTGAAGGTTGAGCCAAGAACCGCCAAACCAATTAGACCAGGGATTAATGCTTCTTTTAGTGCTAACCAACGAGTGTCTAGCTCAAAGAAACCAATACCGCCCGTCAATAGCACGCTTACAAAGCCGAGCGCAGCGATGAAGTTGAACTTCTTATTGCGGATTAACTCCATGCCACCATAAGCAATAGGGAAGGCAAGGGCAACAAGCAAAGCTAAGCCTGTTCCGAGATGCTCATCTCCACTGAACTTCATTAAAATGAATGAAGGAAGAAAGACGTTAAACACGACTTCGAAAAGAGGACTCGATTTTTTGTTTTCTGCGTTACTCATAATTTCTAAATACATTATGTTATGGATTTGTTCTCTGGGATTGTTGTTTACCTCGCCCAAGATGTAAAGCCTTAAGGCGTCATGCTGTGTAACGACATGTGACATCAACGACATCTCTGAGCCTATATAACGCTCAATTTAATACTTTGTGAGGGATGTTTATCTGGCCGACTTGGGGAAATCGAGTGGAAATTTTGGTTTAGTTTATTCAAACCTAATTCAGTTTATTGCGTTGTCGCGTACTCTTACTCACATTCACCGCTCTCAAACTATTGATGAATGTGAAATGAGGGATAATAGAAAGGAATAGTTATAAGTCCATTATTGGTCGAAAAGTAGGTTAAAGCTTAAAGGGATTTGGTCGGAAATCGCTAATCCACCCACGGTCGCTGAAAGTTTGTTTAGATTCTCTGTCGATATCCCAAAATCAGCGCCGTTGACGATGATTGTCGAAGCTGAGCTAACCATGACAAACCCTGAGGATGGAACCACCACAACTGGGAAATCGATCGTTTTGGTTACGCCGTGTAAAGTAACTTCCGCTGCTACTGTTGTTCTTTTTGGATCACCAGATAGCATCGACGGTTCAACCTTCCCAGAGATCTTCACTTCAGGAAAAGTCATCGATTCAAAGTAGAGTTCATTCAGTCTCTGGTCACGAATAGCGACTCCGGTGCTCACGCTTTTCAAGTCCAATACTATTGAAAACTGACCCTCTTCGGTAAGTCCTCCAGACATAGGTTTGATGGATGCGGGCTCGACAATAAACTGCTTTTTAATGGTCGCGAATGTGATGTTCGATAACTTCGGATCTAATGTGTAGCCCGACTCCGCGAAAGATTGAGCGGAGATAGCGGTGCATAGGAGGCCGAATGTAGAGATTAGTTTTTTCATAAGTTGTCACCAGATTGATGAATTCACAGGTTTACGTTCTTGAGTCGTACGTTTTTAAAATGACTTTTTGGAAAGAGTGATTGAGAGAAGCTTAGTTCAGCATTCGAAAAATTACCGCAGGAAAAGAAGAGCGTCGCTGTATTACTGGAATCATGATCGACGAAGTGACTTGTTTAATTTTGGCTATGTTATAACATAACCAAAATTACTCTTGCCAAGAATAATTATTCTGTTGGTAAAAGGGAAGCGATGAGCATGTATCAAGGAGACGACGTAATGAATGCCGTGTTAACCAAGCCTTTGGCTACCAATAGCAGCCAGCCACTCAACATTAGTTCAGCTGTGAGTATTCAGGATAAGGCAAATCACAAGCCAAGCTTGAGTGCTTCTGAGCAGCCAACGGTATTAGCGGATATCTACCAAAGTGATATTAATATAGCGGTATGGCAGCGACAGTTTGATGAAGGCTTAACGACGGCAATTAGTGAATTTATCGCCTTGAATCCAAACTTTAGTAAGTCTGTTAGCGTGTCACCTGAAAATGCTTTCGATAAGTTGGAATTTGCCACCGATGGCACCGCCTCTAAAGCGCTGTTAGAAAACATGGCAGAGCTGGTGGATATGTTCTGTTGTTTGTTTGAGCTTGAAGAAGTCGGGTTGCGTTTAGCCGTTCTGAATCAAGCGATGTGCCCACGTTTCCATTTTGATCAAGTGCCTTGCCGCTTGGTGACAACTTATCATGGTGTTGCGACTCAATGGTTACCAAACGACTTAGTCGACCGTTCTAAGCTAGGGCTAGGGGCTAACGGACAGCCTGATTCTGTTTCAGGCCTGTACAACGACGAATCTGACATCCAGAAAATGGCCAGTGGTGATGTTGCGTTATTAAAAGGGGAGCGTTGGAGTGGCAATGAGAATAGAGGCCTTGTTCACCGTTCACCAGTCACTTCATCTGACGAAACACGATTGCTGTTAACGTTGGACTTTGGTTGATCAACTTTTGACTATTTAGTTCGCAACCTGTTTCTATTCAGACGTTCAACTCATTTAAATACCTTCCTAATGAGCTAACGGCATGGCGCGATCTGTGCCGTTATTATTCTCAAACAGAGACACTCATCAGCTGACCATGTTTAGCACATTAATTCAAAATTTAGAGTTCACCATTCCCTAAATCAATGGGTTACGATGCGTGCACTTACTCACATATATCAATATTTCAGTTCCTCATCGGTTTCTTAATTTATTTTAAAGCGTAAAATATATCCCGCTTGCAAACCTCTTTGGCAACCAATTTGTTCGCCACGGTTTTTTACTTCCACATTATAGGTTTCCTATGTTCAAGAAACTCTCGCTTAAAAATAAACTGGCGATTTCAGCCAGTATGGCCATTATCCTGGGGGGGATCTTGGTCGAGGCATTGTCTTTTCGTGCTTCATTGCAAAGGTTGGATACAGAAGTTGAACAGCGTTTAGAAGGCGCATCGGCTTCTTACAATCAATATGTATCGGATTGGATCTTATCCAAAGAGCGTGCGCTTACTTCTCTTTCGAAAGAATCCAAACAAGAAAGCTTGGTGACTCACCTAAAACAGGTTCGTGATTCAGCCTCTTTTGATAATGTCTTCTTGGCGTTTCCAGACGGTTCGCAAAAGAACGCAAACGGAGTGGTATTGCCGCCGGGCAATGATGACCCACGTCTATGGGGTTGGTACACCAACGCGGTAGCAAACCCTAGTAAGGTGTTCATGGATAATCCAACGGTTGCAGCTGCAACTGGGGCGAATGTTGTGTCGCTGGGTACTGCCATGCAATTACATGGTCAACAGGTTGTGTTAGGCGCGGATGTTGAAATTACCGACATTCTTAATAGCCTAGAGCAAGTGATTCTTCCGGGTGAAGGTTACATGTTCATCGCGACCAATAAAGGCACGGTTTATACGCACCCTGACACCAAGTTACTGAACAAAAATATCAGCTCACTTGGGTTAGATTTTGCGGACGTACAAAAGGCGCTGACTAGCGGTAAAGACACTTCTATCGAGTTGAATGGCAGCGACTATGTTCTGTACGCACGTGCGATTGATGGAACGAGCCTGATTACTGTGAGCGTTGTTAACCATGACTCTCTGGTTGCGCCACTATTTGATGCAGTGATTGGTCAAGTGTTGGTGACGCTACTTGTGGTGATCGTATGTACCATACTGTTTAACCTGTTGTGTACGATTCTATTCCGCCCGTTGAACCACGTTTCTCAAGCACTGGCGCAAATCGCGAATGGTAGTGGTGATTTAACTCAACGCATTCATGTTGAAAACCAAGATGAAGTGGGCGAGTTGGCTCATAACTTCAATACCTTTGTTGGAAGCTTACAGCAGTTGATTGGCCATATCCGTGGGCAGTCAGAACAGCTAAACAGCCAGTCAGAGCAAAGTGCTCAGCGTGCGAACCGTTCGGTGGATGAGCTTAATCATCAGCAGCAAGAAATCACTATGGTCGCGACGGCCGTAACTGAAATGGCGAGCGCCACGCAAGAGATAGCATCGCATGCCGAGCAAACAGCAAAAGCGGCGCAAGATTCAGCGACAAGCACTAACAGTGGTCACGCTCTGGTTGTGGATACCAAAGGTTCAATCAATAACCTAGCCAATGAAGTTAATGAAGCGGGTAGTGTGATTAGCGAACTTAACAAGCATGCTCAAGAGATCTCGACTGTACTCGCAACGATTCAAGGCATTGCAGAGCAAACCAACTTACTTGCTTTGAATGCTGCGATTGAAGCGGCTCGTGCTGGCGAACAAGGTCGTGGCTTTGCTGTGGTTGCTGATGAAGTACGTGTGCTTTCGCAGCGCACTCACTCTTCAACAGAAGAGATCAAATCAACGATTGATATCCTGCAACGCACGACAGCTCAGGCGGTTGAGCTGATGGAGAGCAGTTCTAAGTTGGCAATACATTCAGTAGAAGATGCCGATCGAGCTTCGCATGCGCTTGAAGAGATCAATACTGCAGTTGCTTTGATCAGCGATATGGCGACTCAAATCGCGACGGCTGCTGAAGAGCAAACACATGTGACGGGTGAAATTACCCAGAACGTGACGACCATTAAAGATGTTACCGACCACTTAGTTGTGGGCGCACAGGACAGCTTAACTGAGTCGAACGAACTTAAGAGCCAAGCCGCTGGCTTAAGTGACAAAGTGGCGACTTTTAAGCTTGCTTAACTGGTTCGCTCACTGATGCCTGATCAGTGAGTGCACGTTAAGCAATAAGCCAAAGCGACGTAGATTACGTCGCTTTTTTTGTATTTGTGAGTAATCGAATTCTTTACTAATCTACTTCTGAAAACTCTTTCAGCGCACTCATTGTAGCTTCTGCTTTGTCTTTTTGAACGAAGATGTGGTCGTGATAGTAGCCCGCAACCACGTTAGCGCTAATGCCGTAAGAGCCAAGCTTTGTCGCAAACGCCGCCGTTAATCCAACCGCTTCAAGGCTCGAATGTACCGATAAAGTGATAAGGCTAAATACACCGTCGAAGTTTAGCTGAGCTTTGGTCGCAACGTCTTCTTCCAGAACCAGCGTTAAACCTTCTTTCTCACGAAAAGTTGAGATTGGATTGAGCTGAACATAGTCTGTTAACGCTCCGTCGACAGTACAGAAAACATAGTTGCCTTCAATGAGTTCTGGTGACATGGACTTTAACAAAATGTCTAAATCGGTAATGGCAGTCATAGTCAGTTTCCCTGCGTTAATAAGCTAATTGATGATGTATGCAGTCACGATAGAAGCAACTGACAGTTAAGTAAAATTAATGATTTTAATTCTGCATCAGTTTTACTAATGGCAAGTTTTCCTCCTTAGTGATGGCATCGTACTTCTACCAACTTGTCGATTGTTCCATCTCGTCAGATAAATGGTCGATAAAGGCTCTTAACAGCGGTGTGACTTGTTTACGCGTTCCATAAATAGCATGAACACCGAGCGTTTTAGGTTGCCATTCAGAAAGCAGTGGCACTAATAGACCATCACGCATCAAGGTTTCCACTGAAGGGAAGGGCAGTAAACAGATACCGTTGCCTTTGAGTGTGGCAGAAAGCAGAACCTCTGAGGTGTTTGCACTGATATTCCCTTTAATCGGAACCGATTCGAGCCCATTGGGGCCATTGGGGCCATTGAACGTCCAAGCGGTTTTGCCAAAGTAACTGAACGATAAACAGTTGTGGTGCGCTAGATCTTGGGCTTCTGTGGGTGTGCCTTTCTCTTTTAGATATTGAGGCGATGCGCAAATCACGGAGCGGCATTCACCGATCTGCTTCGCGACAATATTGGGCGTCAGTTCGTTGGTTATGCGAATGGCCAAATCGATGCGTGACTCAACCAGGTTGACGGTCTGATCAGTCGAGATAATGTCGATAGAAACCTCTGGCCATTTGGCGATGAAGCGACTAATTGATTCCATCAAGAAGCTATCGACAATCGAGTAGCTCGCAGTAATACGCAGCTGACCTTTTAAATGCTCTCGGTTTTGGTTTCTGATCCCAGCTAGGGATGTTTCCAGTGCCAAAAGTTCTCTGGCGACCTCAAGTGTTTCTTTACCTGCGCTGGTTAAACTCAAGCTTCGTGTTGTTCTGTGAAGCAAGCGTGTGTCCATCCATGTTTCTAACTCACCCAAATAACGAGTGACCTTGGTTCGTGAGAGATCAAGGTGCTCTGCCGCTGCGCTCAAACTGCCACGTTCCACTATGGTGACAAAGACATTCATTGCCTCGAGTTTATCCATTGTTTTATTGCCTAGAGAATTAAACCGACCTCAGTATATGTCCGAAAACTGCAATAGTTAAAGTCAATTTGATATCTATTTCATCTAAAAACAATCAAATAAGATATTTGGACATTCAACGAGTTGGCAGGTGTTCAACTCCAAGTATCGGAATAAAGCCATGAATACGTTATCGAAAAACCTGTTATCAAAAAGCATGCTTTTAGGAACCATAAGCCTAGGAACCGTGCTGGCATCAAGTGTTGCTTTAGCTGTGGATCTGAACATCACTCACTATAACCCCGGTGAGAACGCGATATTCCCTGCAAGCTCGGTATTGGTTTCGGGTGAGAAAGAAGTGATTCTATTTGACGCACAATTCAGTGTCGCAGACGGACAAAATTTGGTGGAGCAAATCAAAGCCACAGGCAAAAAATTATCGATGGTTTACATCAGCAGCGGCGACCCAGATTACTACTTTGGTTTGGAACCGATAGTTTCGGTATTTCCTAACGTTAAAGTCGTTGCCAGTGAAGCCGTTGTCGCGCATATCAAACGCACCAAAGATGCAAAGCTTGAATACTGGGGGCCTATATTAGAAGGCAACGCGCCCTCTAAGGTGATTGTTCCAATGGTGATGAACGACACAACATTAAGCATCGAAGGTGAAACCATCGAAGTGAAAGAGATAAATACACACCAAGCTTACCTATGGGTTCCGTCTGAAAAAACGGTGTTTGGTGGCGTGTCGGTGTATAGCGGTGTGCATGTATGGATGGCAGATACTGCATCGAAAGAGATTCGTAGCCAGTGGTCACAATCGTTGGAGCGTATGAAAGCACTAGAGCCAGAGGTTGTAATTCCGGGTCACTATTTAGGTGAAATGCCAACAGGAATAAATGCAGTTCACTTCACGAAGGATTATGTGGCTGATATTGAAAAAGCGTTGGCGAGCAAAAGTAATCCAACATCGGTCGAGATCAGTGATTACATGAAGAAAGCCTACCCGAAATTTGAGGCTACGGAAGGCGATTTAGAACTTGGCGCGAAAGTGCTAAGCGGCGAGATGGCTTGGCACTAGAGTTGATTATCTCGGTTGTGTCCCAGAACAGTCTGAAGATTGTATGCTAGATTTATTGGTGATACACAACTGGAGATATCGATGATCTGGCTTTCAGTGAAAGTACTACAGATTGGACTTGTCTATGGATACAGGAAGTATCAAAAAACGAAAAGAGCTCCAGCTTAGGAGCTCTTTTTTTGTTTCGGAGAGACGACTTTCTATTTCAAGTGAGAAAGAAAATCAGCATTTACCCGGTTTACAGTTAGTAGTCAGATTAGCCTAGTAGCCAGATCCGCCCTGCAACTCAATATCACCAATAAGCGAAAGTATGTTGAAAATAGAACCCATTACTCCTCACATCGGCGCTCGTATTCACGAACTAGAGCTTTCTACATGCAGTGCTGATGAACTCGATAAGGTGTATCAGGCACTTATTGCCCATCAAGTGATCTTTCTCGACGGGCAGACTTTGTCTCCAGAACAACACTTGATGATTGCACAGCGCTTTGGAACGTTAGAACCTGCACATCCTTTCTTCCCTCGCGTGGAAAGTGCGCCACAGGTGAGTGTGATTGAAACAACCCGTGGCAATGCGCCAAAGGAAAGTTATTGGCATACCGACTTAACGTGGCGCAGCTTGCCGCCGAAAGCTTCCCTGTTGCATGCTCAACACATTCCAAGCATTGGTGGTGACACTATCTGGTGTTCTATGACTGCGGTTTTTGAATCTCTACATGAAGATATGAAAGCTAAGTTGAGAGGGTTGTCGGCGACTCATTCGCTTGTGGCCTTTGAAGGTATAGAATCAGAAGACATTGATCTCGATTGGCACAAATCCTTGATTAAAACAGCACAGGAGAATCCGCCAGTGGTTCACTCTGTTGTTCAAGTTCATCCTGAAACGGATAAAGAAACGCTCTGTATCAATGAACAGTTTACTCGTTATATCAACGAACTCGACCGCAAAGAGAGTGATGTTTTACTCAGCCAACTGTTTGAAATTGCGAGGCGCCCTGAGTTTCAAGTTCGTTTCAAATGGGACAACGGCTCAATGGCGATCTGGGATAACAGGGTAACGCAACATTACGCAGTGATAGATTACGGGGATACTCCAAGAAAAATGCATCGAGTAACAGTGACATAGCGGTAAGCTGAACACAGTTATCAAAAGAACACCGCGCATGCCCATCCCTGAACCAAGCACTCGTACTTAAATTTAAGCGTCAGCAGGGTGCATCATTCATCTACGCTTAATAATAAAAACAAATGCGTTGGTACATATTTGATTGAAACCTCACTGCTCGGACGTGATGTGTAATATAATCGGCGCCAAAATATAAGTATAAAAACCAAATCATAGAATTAATAAACGTCAGGGCTTAGAGAGCAAAGTATTTCGTATGAACGCGATTCGTAAAGTTTACCAGTACGCAGAACCGAATTTAACCCTCGTGGGTTGGATGGGCTTTGTCGGCTTCCCAATTTACTACATTGTGTGGGAGTTTTTGTTCCCGCAACCCTACGAAAACTTAGCGCTTCGCCTGTTTTGCTCGGTATTGTTCTTTGGCATTATATTTCGCAATCGCGTCCCATTTGAATGGCGAAAATACCTTCCGGCTTATTATCAAGTTGCCGTAACTATCTGTTTGCCAGGTTTCTTCTTCTACATGCTGCTAATGAATAATTGGTCCAACGTTTGGGTTATGTCATTCATGTCGGCTATTTTCCTCCATATTTTATTGGTGCACGTGACGAGAGTGATGTTTGCACAAACCTTTGCCGGTATTGGGATTGCTACCTTGTGCGCTTGGATTGCACAAGGCTTCTACCTCGAACTCACAATGGATTGGACGCATGTGCCAATCTTTTTGTTTATCTACTTATTCGGCAACTTGTTCTACTTCCGCAATCAGGTGGAACATGAAAACAAGGTGTCATTGGCGAAGTCTTTTGGTGCGGGTATTGCCCATGAGATGCGAAACCCTCTAAGCGGATTACTTACCTCTATTGATGTCATGCAGTCCATATTGCCGAACCCTAAAAGTGGCGATCAAAAAGGGCAATATGCGTTAAGCAATGAAGAAGTGATTCAGTTGCGTGAAGTGGGCGATGAAGCGATGGAGATCATTCATTCCGGTAACGAAACGATAGATCTGTTACTGACTTCAATTGATGAAAACCGAGTCTCTCGATCTACGTTTAAGAAGCATTCAGCGCAAGCGGTGGTTGAGGATGCGATAGACAGTTTCAATTACAAGCGCTCTGCTGATAAGTCAGCAATCTCCTTGGATGTGCAGAGTAACTTTGAGTTCTTGGGTAGCGACACCTTGTTGAAATACGTCATGTATAATCTGTTCAAGAATGCGTTCCATCATCGTAGCCCTGAAGATTTTCATATTCATGTCACCATGTCTAGTGATGAAGTGGCCAATCAAATAATGGTTACCGATAACGGATCAGGCATCTCAAATGATGTGATTCGACGCATTTTTCAGGACTTTTATACTACTGGCCAATCGGGTAATTACGGCTTAGGTTTGCCATTTTGTCAGAAGGTAATGCGCTCGTTTGGTGGTGAAATTAAATGTCAGTCTGAAGTGGATCAATGGACACAGTTCACGATGACTTTTCCGTCTTTGTCTTCCCATTCGGTGAAAGAAATCAAGAATGAACTGACTAAACTTAAGACTGTGCTAATGGTGAGTGACCAGAAAGTTCTCACCAATAAAATGACTGAGGTAGCCCGTTTTATGGGGTTTGAGCTCACGGTGTTGGATGTAGCATCAGCGCTTAAAAATAAGGAATACCAGTTCGAATTCGACTTGATTTTCGTTGATATGGAGAGCTTGGATTTAAGAGCCAATTGCCTCGATAGGATTGAATCGTTACTTTCGTTTACTGAGGCGCGAATCATTTACTTGTATGAGCGTCATCCTATCAAGCGTGTACGTAACATTTCTTTCGAGCCTATTTGGGTGGAAACACAAGTCTGGCTACTGAATACTAAAGCGACCATTGACCGTTTACTGTTTGACTCCAACTACGTGATACCATCGGTTGCTGTAAAACCGCTAGAGGCCACCACTAAACGTACGATTATGGTGGTCGATGACAATGAATCTCTACGCCGATTTACGGCAATGTTATTGGAAAAACAGGGCTTTGATGTTGTGCAAAAAGAAGACGGACAACAAGCCTTAGATGCGCTTGATACCGACGAAATCGACTTGATCCTAATGGATATTGAAATGCCAATCATGGACGGGGTTGAAGCTTCTCGCCGAATTCGCAGTGCCGACAAAGAATACTCTTCGGTGCCGATTATTGCTCACACGGGTGACAGTTCTCCCGTTACCTTGGAAAAGATGGAATCATCAGGCATGTCGGACTTTATTGTTAAACCTGCCGATAAAAACCGACTGTTTGATAAAATTGCTCACTGGATTTAGCGGGTGTAATAGTCTGAAGTTCACGGCCATTGGGTAGACATAGATTCAAGAAAGAGCTCAGCGAATTGCTGGGCTCTTTTTGTATCGCGACATGATAGCGTCCATTCAGTCCTGCCGTTGGTGTTGGTTATAAATATGGTTCGAAAAAGGTTACACGAACTCTAACTCGGGGTGATGGTACGCTTCGTGACAAACCGTGAGCACATGGTCAATGTCTCTTGGCGTCATGTCGGCATTCACTGAAAAACGGATGATGTTTTTGTTCTTGCCAGTCGCAGGGCGGCAGAATACTGCACCGAACACATCACGCTGTTCTAGGAAGTCACGCACACGTTCAGTGTTTCTTTCATTGCCGCACTCTAGCGCTACAATTTGAGACTCACTGCGGATGTTAAAGCCAATCCGTTTGAGACCGGTAGTAAGCGATTTAGCGCTTTTGAATAAGGCTTCTCGTTTGTCTTCTGCGCCTTTTATTACCTCTAATGTTTTCTCTAAACGAACCACCTCTTGTGGTAACACGGTCGAGCTGAAAATAGCTGGATACGCGACAAAAGGTAAGGTTTCTGAAAGCTGCTTCGGCCCAAGAATAGCGCCTGCACGATAAGCAAAGGTTTTAGCCAAGCTAACGGTAATGAAGTCGACTTGGTTAGTGATACCCAATGCGTGAACTAAGCCAGCACCATTTTCCCCATGCGTACCCAGTGAATGCGATTCATCAACGACAACGGCACAATCAAACTCCTGCGCCATTTCGTAGATGTCGCGTAGTGGGGCGATGGTGCCGATTGTGCTGTAAATCGAATCGACCACAATAACGCCGGAGCCGTGGCGCTCTAGCTGTTTGCGCAGGTGATTCATATTGTTATGCATAAACGGGTGGGCGAGGGCGCCTGCAGCGCGAATGCCTTCCCATAGCGACATGTGTGCAAAGAAGTCAATGTACACAGGTGTGCCCGGTGGGCAGATGGTTTGCAATAGCCCAATATTAGCAGCCCAGCCAGACTGAGAAAGCAAACAGCTCTCCATTCCGACATAGTTCGCGAGCTCAGTTTCAAACGCAGGTTTAGACTGCTCATCTTGTAAGAAAATTGCAGACATCACTACGTTGTCATCTTGTTCGACAATCGCCGCTTGATGGGCCTCTTGGATCGGTTTGTTATGTGACAGCGCTAAGTAATCATTGCTCTGCATCACAACGGAATTACGCTGGGGGCGTTTACCCAATACTAAATGCTTCTGGCTTTGGTTCTGGGTAATCAGGTCTTGAATATAGAAGTTCAAGCGTTCTTCGATAAAGGAAGGTAGTGGTTTGTTTTTTGTTTTATCACTCATAATAGTTCTCTTCAAATACAGGAAAACGCCAGCGCTGACGGCTGTATATTGACGATAAAAAGTGATGTGTCATTAGCCAAGTTGCATAATTTTGTGGGTGCTTGCAAACTCAGCATTTAAGGGTTTTGAGGCGAGTGGGTTTCCTTACGGTTCGGGGCTTTACCCGAATTAAGATAGGAATAATAGCCTTCTTTTTTATGACAAAAGGCTATTAGAATTCGGCATTCGAAGGCATTTAAAAAAGCGGATTTTGAAAGGCTACGTGCTACGTGCTACGTGCTATTAGCTGTGAATATGGATAAGCTCGATTAAGGCATCCAATTGCTGCTTGGCTCCACCCTCTAACGAATACCCAATATTGATGCGTAAGCAATTGCTGTAAAGGTCGAGAGTGCTGAACAGGTGTCCAAGCCTAATATCAATGTTCTTCTCGGTAATGCCCTGAGCAAAGGCTGACTGGTTCAAGCTTGGGATTTGCAGCCAAAGCACCATGCCACCTAGTGGATTACTTATCTTCACATCTTGAGGAAGGTGCTGAGCCAAATAACTTAGGTATTGTTGGCGCAAAGACAAGATCTGAGTGCATCTTCTCCTCACGTGCTTAGCGTATTGGCCAGATCCAATAAAGTCAGCAACCGCAAGCTGAGTGGGCAGGGCAACGCTGTAGCTCGCAGCTGAGAACTGAGCCTTGTATTCGTTGATAAACCTGCCCGGCAAGCACCATCCCAAACGGTAACTCGGTGACAAACTTTTCGATACTGATCCACACCATAAGACAAAACCGCCTTTGTCGTAGTATTTCGCGGGGAGCGGCGTGTGTGAGGAGTAGGACAGTTCCAGATACACATCATCTTCAATGATCGGCACTCGATAGTGATTCGCTAATTCAGCCAGTTTCTGCTTTTGAGTGGCTTACATGTTGATCCCTTGAGGGTTCATATGAGAGGTACAAAAGATCGCGGCATCGACTTGTTTATTTTTCAAATGCGCTTCCAGTTGTTGCAAGTCGACACCATCATCTAGAGACGGGATCTCGATGATTTTTCGCGACATTTGTCCGAGCAATTCCAGAATACCGTTGAAACATGGCGAGCTAATAGCGATGGTGTCGCCTTCTTTAGTGCAAGATTCAAGTGCGGCCTTAATCGCAGACATACAGCCAGCCGTAATCACCATCTCTTCAGGTGAAAAGTGCACATCGAGCTTGGCAAAATGAGTGGATAATGCCTGTCGTAAAATCGGCTCACCTTGTGTATCTGGGTAATGGTTAAGCCTGTTGCTCATACGCCTAATAGCGCGACGAAAACTTCGTTCCAGTTCAACGATTGACTGCTCATCATTGGTGGTGCTCGAAACCCCTAAAGGTCCGTTGATTGAGTTGTGAGTCGATGACGTTTGCCTAACGCTGGACACCTTACTCTCAAACTGTGCCCACTCTGGGGTTGAGTGAGCAGGTTTATGAGGAGAAACAAAATATCCCGCTTGCGGTCGAGAATGAATCCAACCTTGTGATTCCAGTTTTTGGTAGCAGCTCACCACGGTCGACATGCTGATCGCCTGTTGCTTGGCGCTACTTAGTCAGTTATGGCTTTGTGTTCGGTGTGGGTATCTGGGGGATGGCTTCATGGTCGATCACTGCTGGTTTATCGTCTGGGCTTTCATCGGTCTTACTTTCAACCAACGTATTAATCGGCATGGCGGTTGGCGTGTGGGTGTTCAAGGAGAGTGTTTCCGTTCGTAAGTTATTGGGTGCGATGCTAGCCATGTGTGCGTTGGCGGTATTGGTATCAGCAGCTACGGGTAATGTCACCGTTAATGGCGTGATCTTGATTATGATTGCGGCGTGCAGTTGGACCTTGATGGGCGTGATTGTTAAGGCATCGAAAACCACTCAAGCTTTTGCGTTCAATGTCTGGGGGATGCTGTTTGCTCCAGTGCCATTAGTGTTATTTGCCGTGATGTTACACGGTGACCAAATAATCTGGCAGGGCATCGAACAATGGGATTGGAACACGACGATTGCGGTGCTGTTTCAAGCTTACCCAACCACGCTATTTGGTTATTGGGTATGGAATAAGCTGCTAATCCAATACCCGTTAAGTACGACCGCGCCGTTAACCTTGTTAGTGCCTATCTTCGCATTGATTAGCGGTTACTTTATGTATGATGAGGTGCTGTCTGTGGCTCAGGTTGTTGCATCAATACTGTTTCTTGTCGGGATTGGTTTGATTGTGAAACCTGCGAATGTAACGAATACCAAAGCGACACAAACACTTGCTGAACAAAAATGATTGAAGAAAGCTGATATTGCATGAGCAGCTTTGAATGACAAATAAGACCTCGCACTTGTGAGGTCTTATTCTATGTCGAAGAAGTGAAGTTATTTAAATAACCAACTTACTAAGCAATCAACTAACCATACACGCAAGTAACTGGCTCTCAAGATCATCGTCTATTTCTAGACCGATCATTTCTATTCTGATTTCGATACACTCATCGAGTTCTGATTCCGTCAAGCCATCCTCTGTTAAGTTGTAACCGAAAACCTCAAAAGAACATAGGCTTTTATAAGTGAATTCGAATTAAATTCTGAAATGATACAAATCTTATATTTAATAACGCTTATTTAGTAACCTCTGTTGAGTCCCATATCAAATCAAGTGGCTGATTTTATTGGGTATCGGAGAAAAGTCTCAAAAATTATTATTTAGTTCGCTAAAGTTTTAAATTCTATTAATGGTTGTTTGTATGGAATATAACTCCATTTCGTTACTGTTGAGTAGATGGTTTTTAGCTATATATGTGAAATTTGAAGCGAGTTATCTTTCTGATTTGAAAGAATAATTAAATAGTTAAGATAAAAAAGTTGGCGAAAATCAGAAGCTTGGCATACACTTTCCTTGTAAATGACCTTATCTCATTGATTGAATAGGGTAAATGCTTTGGCGCTACTGGCGATGGTAGCAATGTTTAACATAGCTTTGAGGAAAGTTTTATGGCACTCACGAAGGCCGATTTGGCTGAGAACCTGTTTGAGACACTCGGATACAGCAAGCGGGATGCCAAGGAAACGGTGGAAGTGTTTTTCGAAGAAGTTCGTAAAGCGCTCGAAAATGGCGAACAGGTAAAACTGTCTGGTTTTGGTAATTTTGATCTTCGCGAGAAAAACGAGCGACCTGGTCGTAACCCGAAAACTGGTGAAGACATTCCAATTTCTGCTCGACGTGTTGTTACTTTTAGACCGGGACAAAAACTAAAGGCCCGTGTCGAAAATATTAAAATCGAGAAGTAGCCAAGCAATAGACCACGCCTAGCGTGGTCTTTTTGTATCTGCATAGAGTTTAAGCTAAACGCATTTCTTTAATTTTTAGTAACCTTTCTCAAACTCCATCTATTTACTGTCCGGTAAGAACTTGCTTTAGATGCGAAAACAGAGGCTAGGCCTCTGACTTTGAATCTTCACTCTAAAGGGCTTGTTGAACCTTACTTGCGATGTCTTCAGACACCCAAGGCTTCCATACCTGTGGTGAGCTTTCTAGAAAGTAATACATGGCTTCTTCGGCGTCGGCTTGGTTGTCTTCCATCCAGGCCAGCAACTCACTCATTTGTTTATTGGTAAAACCACGCTTTTCAAAGTATTGGTAGGCAAGAGGTTCGTTATTAGCAAAGGCTTCTGTGGTGATTGCGTGAACCGGTGCTGGTGGATACATGGTCACTTTAGGAGATTCACAATCAGGTTGTGTCGTACAGTTACGGAATTCCTCAATGTCAGTACCACTTCCGAAATCAACCTTCACCATTTCATACTTACCTAGCACAGGCGTAGGCGACCAGTAATATCCAAACCATGCTTTTTTGCGTTCGTAAGCTTTCGCTATCGTACCTGCTAAAGCGGCGCCTGAGCCGGGATCAACCATTTCAAAATTGTGATCTTCTAACTTAAGCGCATCGAACAGGTGACCGGAGGTAATCTGACAAGTCCAACCCGCAGGGCAGCTATAAAACGCAAACTTCTCATCATCTTCTGGGTGTTCAAACAGCTTTGCGTTTTTAATCACACCTTCAATGGTTGTAAGCTCTGGGTACTGTTCAACAAGGTAGTTTGGTACCCAGAAACCTTCTTCACCGCCGTTGACCAAAGACTTGCCCGCGTAACGTAGACGCTTATCCGCAACACCCTTATCCAACGCTTCTTTGATGCCATTAGTCCAAAGCTCTGGCGCAACATCAGGTTGACCTTTTTCAATCATTGACGTGCCCGTAGGGACGCTATCACCGGGGATTAAGTCCGCTTCACAGCCGTAGCCGTTATTCAAAATGAATTGGTCGACATGAGCAATAGGCTCGCCGAGTTCCAGTTCATGTCTGCAATGGTGATCTTTCCGCATTCGTCAGCACTAGCGTGTACAGAAAACGCAGCAAGTAGCGCGATGGAAAGCATGGATTTGTTATTCTGGATTGACGTAATTCCTTTTCTTGTCAGAAGCTTATTCGCTATAGAAACAGAAATGTTCGACGGAGAAAAGATACTGAGATCTAAATTTAAACGATCTGATTATTTGGGATAGGAAGTGGAGAGGCTACTCAACAAGTACTAAAAAGGGCTGCGAGTGCAGCCCTTGTGATGTTTATTGGAATAGCCTATCTATGTGTTAAGCCGCTTTAATGTGCGTTGTAATGTACGGTTGCCATGCTTGTTGGTAAAGCTCTAAAGATTGGCGTCGTAGGCTATTGATTTGTGCCGCTTCGATATCGTTGATTGGGCGATGTTCTGCAATTGCGTGACGCTCAATGCCTTGGATAATTTCGTACAGCTCGTGCTCAGGACCACTTTTCACGTCAGCAATCGCTTTTAAGTGAAGTTGAACCTCTGCAATGATGTTGGTTTTAGGCAAACGAACCAACAAGTTAAGGTCACGGTAACCAGAGTCAGCCGGCGATTTAAACTTATTTTTCAGCTTAACAACGTCTGCTTCACGGCTTAGCGCTTCGTAAACTTCAACCAAGCTCTCTACATCGTTCGCGATGATAGTTGCACGGGCTAAGTCGGTAATTTTTGTCACATCACCATCAAGCTCAAGGGCGATTTTTTCTTCTGCGCGAGCTTGAGATTTAACGCCAGCAAATAGCGCTTCAGAATTGGTGAGTAGGGCAGTACTTTTACAGATAGTTTCTAGTTCAGCTTGGCCTTGATGCGCTTTGCTGTACAAAATATCGAAGTCGGTGTAAGGCTGAGTCGGGCGTGAGTCGAAGGCCTTGATGCCGTAAAGGCCGCTCAAACTATGACGGAATACGTTTGAAGATACTTGGTTTTGCGCAGGAGTGCGCGTTTGATCTGTTGAACTTGTTGAAACAGGTGCTGCTGCGAATGCAGGCGCTCGGCTCAATACCAAAAGCATTAGGGCCGTCGTACGGAGAAATACACTCATTCAAACTCCAAAATACAAGGTTACAAAAAACGGGTAGTCAAAAGGGGTAACCAGTAACGCACAAGAGTAAAAACAGCTTAACTAATTTCACTACATATTAAATGAGGCTAGCTAAGACAGAAACCAATTCTAACGTTTAATATTGCTTTAAAATGTGAAGATATAGCCAAATAACCCAACCGTTAGTTCCGCAATTATCAGAACTTTGAACTTAGCCAGTTTCTGATTTTATCGAAATCAATTTAGTACTTTAAACCAAGCTAAGGTTGCTCTTACCTCTCTATACTGTACCCTTGCATTATGACTGTTTAACATGAACGAAAGATGAATAATCCTGAATTTTGGCACAATAAATGGGCAGCCAACCAAATTGGTTTCCACCTCGAAGATGTAAACCCACTTCTGATTAAATTTTGGGAAAAGACTGAGCCTAGCTACGAGAAGAGTGTGTTTGTTCCACTTTGTGGCAAAAGTGAAGATCTGATTTGGCTAGCTTCAAAGCATGAAGATGTTCAAGGTGTCGAGTTAAGCCAGATTGCGGTTCGCGCATTTTTCTCAGAGCATTTTTACACGCCGACGGTGACTCAAATCAGTGGTCAGCATGAGCTTTACCAATTCGATGAATTGAGTGTTTACACGGGAGACTACTTCACAGCGCCTATTCAGCCTGTTGACATTATTTATGACCGAGCTTCTTTAGTGGCATTGCCTGAAGAGATGCGAGTGCAGTATGTCGAGCGTTTGAAACAACTACTGAAACCGGGTGGTAAGATCCTTCTGGTGACTCTGGATTATGATCAAAGCGAGATGGCGGGACCTCCGTTTAGCGTACCTAAGTTAGAGATTGCTCAATTGTTTGTAGGATACAAAATTACATTGTTGAATCAAGATATAGCGAACGATGAACATCCGAAGATTGCTAAGAAAGGTTTGTCTCGCTTCTGTGAAGAAGTGTATTTGATTGAGTCAGACGCTTAAGTTCAGTCTGCTTAGTTAAGCCAACAGATAACACCAACAAAAAGACGGGCTCGATAGCCCGTCTTTTTTATTGTTCAGATTTGAAATCGTGATTGTTCAGAATTGAATAGCAGGTTAGTAAATTACTTTTACTTTAGAAGCACTCTCAATTGCATCTTCAATCGCTGTCTCAGTGCTGTTGCGACGAGTAAGCGCCACACCTAAACGACGGCGACCATCGATATCAGGTTTACCAAACAAGCGAACTTGCGTCTGTGGTGCGTCTAGCGCCTCTGTAAGACCTTCAAAACGAATGTTGGTTGAAGTGCCTTGGCCCAGAATAACCGCTGATGCACATGGGCCGTATTGAGTGATGGATTTGATCGGCATACCAGTAAAGGCGCGTACGTGCAGTGCGAATTCCGATGAGTCTTGAGACATAAGAGTCACTAAGCCAGTATCGTGTGGGCGAGGGGATACTTCGTTGAAGATAACGTGATCGCCTTTAACAAACAGCTCGACACCAAAGATACCGTGACCACCTAGTGCGTTAACCACTTGTTCAGCCGTGTATTGCGCGGCTTTAAGTGCATTGTCTGACATCACTTGTGGCTGCCATGATTCACGGTAATCTCCGTCTTCTTGGCGGTGACCGATAGGCGCACAAAAGTGAACACCGTCGACTGCGCGAACGGTTAGAAGGGTGATCTCGTAATCAAAGTCGATGAAGCCTTCAACGATCACACGACCTGCGCCAGTACGACCGCCTTCTTGTGCGTAGTCCCAAGACTTCTGAATGTCTTCTTCTGTTTTGATAACGCTTTGACCTTTACCTGAAGAGCTCATTACCGGCTTAACAACGCAAGGCATACCGACAAATTCAACGGCTGCTGAGAAATCTTCAAAGGTGTCTGCAAAGCGGTAAGGAGAAGTGCTCAGTTTTAGTTCTTCTGCGGCTAGACGACGGATACCTTCGCGGTTCATCGTTAGCTTGGTCGCATTCGCAGTTGGAACGACATTTAAGCCTTGTGCTTCTAGCTCTACCAACTTGCTGGTGGCAATAGCTTCAATTTCAGGAACCACATAATCTGGCTTTTCTAGTTCAATGATCGCTTGAAGTGCATCGCCGTCTAACATGTCTAATACATGGCTACGATGCGCAACTTGCATTGCGGGTGCGTCTGCATAACGGTCACAAGCAATAACTTCCAAACCTAAACGTTGGCACTCGATAGCAACTTCTTTGCCGAGTTCACCTGAACCTAATAGAAGTACACGAGTAGCATTTTCACGAGTAGCAGTACCAAACATAGAAATTCCTTCCGATCTTTTGAACAATTGATTGAAAACGGGGTGATCATACTTATTTCAATGACAAAAGCAAACGTTTGCGCAAGTTGTTTCGTTAATTACAGGTATAAAAAAAGCAGCCCTGTTAAATAGGGCTGCTTATTTAAAATTTTGTTAATTAGATGTACTTAGATTGCTAAGTAAGTCACTGGAATATCGGGATTAATCGCTTCTAATGTAGACTGCGTGTCCGCTAGGTGACTGATGCTACCTTCGGCAATTTCAACCAACGCTGCACTTTCAATCTGTTCAAAATCGAAGCCAGCCAGTTTAAGTTGAATCAACGCCACTTGTAGAGGAGGTAAGCTCGGGTTGAACGCTGCGTTTTCAGCGTAAGCACCGGTGAAAATCTCACCCGACGTCAATTGCAGTGAAACACCACTTAGGTTTTTGGTGTAAGGAGCATGGCTGCGGTTTAGTGCTGCTAGCGCTTCTACAACAATAGGCGTTGTTTCTTCAGTCGTGTGTTTATGATCAAGCTTAGTCATTAGGCCAGTCGTCACACCTAAGTCAGCAGGGCCGAATGAGTCTGGTAGGTACTCTTGCAGAGACATTTCATCACGTTGTGGAAGCTGAACTTTAAGTTCTTTTGCTGTGGTCAGTTCGTTCATGAATTGACGACAGTGACCACAAGGGCTGAAGTTGATGGTGATATCAGAAATACCTTGTTCGCCTTTCATCCAAGCGTGGCTGATTGCAGATTGCTCAGCGTGTACTGTTTGGCCAAGTTGAGCACCAGTGATTTCAAGGTTTGCACCAAAATACAGAGTGCCAGACAAACCACGCACGATTGCACCAACATAAAAGTCAGATAACGGAGCGTAAGAATAGGCTGCGGCAAAAGGAAGTAGCGCAATACGTAGCTCGTCATCCGCTAAACCACTTGCTTGCAGTAGGCTAGCAAATTGTTCTGGAGACAATGTCGCGTCAAAGTTGTCTGCTAATACGATGTCACTCAAAAGTGCTTTGATTGCTGTTGGAGCACTTTCCAGCGCCAGGGTAATACGACTGTTCATGTTGAATCCTTAATTGACCTTAGGCTTTAATTCTATGCAATGCTCAGGAATTTTCTGTGACTTTGATCACCACTGCGTTGTTGTTGTTACATTGGTTTGCATAATTAGAGTGAGGTCACAGATGAAATCGATTGCAAGAGTAAAAACTACCATTGATATCGCACTTATTGCTTGAAATTGAGTTTGGTTTGTCACGTATTGATGAATAAATGAGAGAAAAAAGCCCAAGCTATCACTGAAATAATCAGGTTATGCTTGGGCTTATTGATATCTGTAACGCCTAAAAGTCGCGAACCAGTGAGTTTAGCTATTTACCAACTCATCTATTAGAGCGCGTATAAACTGTAATCAAAGTGGTTAAGAATAGAACCAAACCACGAGCGAAAATATACTCGGTGCAATGATTGAGGTGATAACCCCACAAAGAACCAATGCCAACGAACTGAATGCAGCATCTTCCTGATTCTTTTCAGCACAGGTTGCCGTGCCTAAAGCGTGAGACACAGTACCCATGGTTAAACCACGCGCGATAGGGCTCTTAATACCAATGAGATTGTAGATTGGGTAAGCAAAAATTGCCCCAAACAGACCAACAATCAATACCAGTATTGCCGCAATTGCTGCTTCACCACCTAAATGGCTCGATACTTCCATCGCAATTGGTGTGGTGACTGACTTACCTAATAAACTCGCAATCAAAGTTAAGTCCGCTTTAAAAGCCACTGCGATTAATGCTGTCGTTGTCATCGACATCACACTGCCTAGCGTGCAAGCAAAGGTAATAATGCGCCAGTTGGCTCTGATTTGAGGTAGCTGTTCATAAAGCGGGTAAGCAAGTGCAACAACCGCAGGCTGAAGCATGTAGGTAATCCAGGTGTTGTCGGCATAGTAAGTCTCAAACGGTACTTTGAAGAACGTGAGTATCGGAATGATGATACCAATGCTGATCAGCAGGGGATTACACAGCGGTGAGTTTACTTTTTGACTTACCCAGCGAGCAAACAGGAATACCACGATGGTGAGTAGAATCCACATGATCAGTTACCTCTCGAAAGCAAGCGGTCTAAAAACCATGATAAGGACACCAACACCAGCAACGTGCCACCAACGGCGCTCGCCATAATTGGCAATGCGTTCGCGATGAGCATGTCGAAGTGATCCATCAACCCAACACTGATCGGAACAAACAGTAAGATCATTAGGCGGATAATCAAGCTTGCGCCGGGTTGTACCCAGTGCGAAGGAACAATACCAATCACCATGGCGGCAAACAGAATCAACATGCCAAAAATACTGCCAGGGATTGAGGTATCCAAAAAGTGCTGTAACGCGTTACCTGCTGTAAGTGCACCTATGATTAAGGTGAAGGAGATTAAGCAGTAAACCAGTTGGATCAATCTTTCTTTCAAAGTGTTACGTCTCTTGATAATGGAATTAGCTAGCTAACTTTTCTACGTATTGATAAACCGCCTTCAAGATAGCCATTTTCTTCTCGTCGCTTTCATGTTCATGCGCGAGGTTTTCAAGGTTGAGCATGTACTCTTCTAAACGGCTTTCATAAAACTCACGACAATGGTTCGCCCATTTCAATTGCTCAGCTTCGTCGAGCGTCCATGGGAAATGACGAGCACGGTAACGGAACAGTAACGGTTTAATACGTTCATCACCGAAGGTGATATCTAAAGCTGCCAAGTTATTTGGGTCAGTTTCGCGAATGATGTTCATCGCTGTTTTATCAGCAGGTGAGAAGAAACCGTCATAAAGGTGTGTATCAACATCATCACTCTTTTCGTACTCGCGCTCTTGTGAGTACAGGCCGATCAGTTTTTCGCGGATCTCTGGGTGTTCGCGCAGCAGTGCCAAGTTCTTCAAGCATTGCTGGCGATCAATACCGATGGTTTCGGCATTTTCAGCCGTCAGCGTTTTAGCTGGAGCAAGAATAGGGCACTTGTTCAGTTGAACCAATTTGATTGGTACGGGTAGCTCGTCTTCACCCAGTTCACTGCGTTTGGTGTAGAGTCTGTCTCTGAGTTCATCAGCGTCCAGTTCTAACAGTGGGCTTGGATCTTTGGCTAAATCAACCACGATAACGGCATTTTGATTGGTTGGGTGCCAAGCCATAGGCACAATCCAACTTGTGTAGTTGCAGTCACGGCCAAACATGCCCGAAACGTGCATCAATGGTGTCATGTTTACAATATCAACCAGGTCATTCAGCTTACGCTTATGACGCATGTTGTAGAGGTAATCGAACATCTTAGGTTGTGCAGCCTTTAACTTCTTAGCCAGTTCGATGGTCGCAATAACATCGGCCATCGCATCGTGCGCGTTCTCATGTTCAATGCCGTTTGCCACAGATAGGTGTTCCAGTTTGAAGCTTGGATAACCTTCTTCGTTCTCTGGCCAAACAATGCCTTCAGGGCGCAGTGCGTGAACAGCGCGCATTACATCTAACAGATCCCAACGCGAGTTGCCGTTCTGCCAACTCCACGCATATGGGTCGATGAAGTTTCGGTAACAGGTGTAACGCGTTACCTCATCATCGAATCGAATACTGTTGTAGCCAAGGCTTGTGGTGTTTGGTTTGGCTAACTCAGCATGGATCTTAGCGATAAACTCTGGTTCAGGAAGACCTTGTGAAGCCGCTTTTTGTGGTGTGATACGGGTGATCAGTGCAGCTTCAGGCGCAGGGAGGTAATCAGCGGGAGGTTGGCAATAGATAACCAGAGGCTCTCCAATAACATTAAAATCTTGGTCGGTACGAACACCCGCAAATTGACTCGGACGGTCTTTTGCTGGGCTAACGCCCCACGTTTCGTAATCGAAAAAGAAGTAGGTCGGCTGATTATCTGAACTCATTGAATTTCCTGAACAGCAAGCGCGGAACGTTTACTGTGGCTGAAGGTTAGTTTTGTTCAGTATCTGATAGTATGCGGTACGCGTGCAACCCAGATCACAAATAAATTGCTGGAAAACGGTGCTTTACTATTCAATCGAGTCGGTAGGGAAGGTTTTGAATCCAATTGTGGCTTTTCTATGGTCACAATTCTGCCAGTGTACCTCTTTTTTACCTATCTTTTCACTTTAGCTGTTGTAAGGCGATGAGTCGGGTTTCAGGTTTACCGCGAATGAGTTTGTTTGCCTTTTACTCTAAAGCCGTGTGATTAGAAACACCTCGTTGTTTTTGACTGGTGGCTAATCGGCTGTACCTGTACCTGAGGCTAACCCGCTGTGCTTGTGTCTAAACCGCAGCGCAGATGTTTAATCCGTAGCACAGATGTTTAAACTGCTTCACTTGCCTGTCTTGGCTCTGTCCAATCAAGGTGTTTTTCGCAATACAATTCCCTTAGATTTAATTGATTTTTTGGTATTTATGATTGTCGGGGTTAATTTGACTGGAGCGTTATGTCGGTCTCATTTTTAATACTTTCTATAATCCGTGTTTGAATTGGATATAAAGAAAACTCTAATATTTCATTTTTATTACAATTTATTTTAATTGTCAGTGTGTTCCACTTCTGAGACTGAATTGCAATACGGTGATCTATATAGTAATTAACCTGAATATAATAAGGGTTTATTCTTGTCCTTTATTCTTGCTCTTTATTTTAGAGCTACTTTAATTAAGGTCTTTTTATAAGGATAATTACGTACAAAAACAAAGGAATTAAGTGTAAAACCAGTTTTATATATAATTGGTGGAAATGATTCAATACCATTATTATTGTTAGTGTTATTTATATCAATTTGCGTGATCTTATTCTCACTGCGCCTCATTTCTTTATAAATAAGTGTCAATATATATATTTTCTAAATAGGATTGTTGTTACTTAATTGTTAACTTTGATTGACTATTAGGTAACCCTAATAATAAAGCCGATTTTATATAAAGGATTAAAGAAATGAACAAAGTCTTTAAGGTTGTTGCTGTATCTGCACTTTCTATCTCTTCAGCGAACGTTTTCGCTGTGAGTGACACTTTTGATGCAACACTAGAAGTAAAACAAGCAATTACAATGACAAAAACAAGTGATCTTGACTTCGGTATCATCACTTCAGACAACACAACGGACGTTGTTATCGCTCAAGGTGATGCTGGAGCTGCGGCATTTACTCTTTCTGGAGAATCTGGTGATGCAGTAACAGTAAGTATTTCTGATACTAACTTGGTTAACGGCGTAAATACGATTGCAGCTGAATTCGACTTTAATAACGCTATTACTCTTACCGGTGGTACTGCGGCTCTTAATATTGGTGGTACTGCACGTACTTCAAGTGCGACATTAGTTGCTGGTACATATACTGCTAACGTTGCAGTAGATGTAACTTACCAGTAATTAAATGAAACCAGTGTAATATTGTGGCTGCTATAAAGCAGCCGCTTTTACTATGAGTGTTCTATTAAAATACGCGATTTATATTGGTCTGATGATTTACTCCAGCCCTTTTCATGCGCTAGAAATCATTCCTGAGAATATGGAAGTGAAATTTCCGGGTATGTATATCTCTGGGTCGGGCCAGAATGCGGATTCAAACCCATCCAATAGTCAGGTTTATGTGGTTCGTTTTTATGTTGAAGGTGAACCTGGTAAAAAAATCGTGGTTTCTCTCCCTTCCAAGCAATATCTAAACCATTCTCGTAAATCCAAACGCCTGCGTATTAGAAAGTTCTATTTTGGTTGTGGCTTATCAAAGCGTGGTAGAGCCAAAATCAAAGGGAATGGAAGAAGCAAATTATTGTGTATTGGTGCCAAAGTGAAAATCGGCGCTAACCACCCAGCAGGCCTTTACACCAGTACAATCCCTTTTGAGGTTAATTATAAATGAAGTTGTTTATCTCATGTGTTCTCGGCTTAATCTTCACAACACAAGCCTATGCTCAGTTACTTATCGCACCGACTCGTTTTGTGCTGGATGCCGACACTTCGGTGACTGAAAAAATCGTCGTCGAAAACAATTCAGATCAACCGATTCGCTTGGAGATAAAACCGATTTATCGCCCGGTAAAGGCGAGTGGCTTAGTTCGAACTGACGCTAATATCGCGCAATCAGAAGATATCGCGAGTTGGATTAAAGTGTCACCACCAATAATTCGTGAACTTAAACCCAATCAAAGACGCACGGTTCGCTTACGTATGAATGCTCTGCCTGCTGACATGGCTGATGGTGAATATCGTGCTTACTTGTGGTTTTCCCCAATAGCAAAAGCTGCAGAGCTATCAGACATTGCGTTGTCTTCAAGTAAAACCAATAGTGATGGTTCAGCCTTTCAACTGAACTTTCACATCAACAGTTATGTACCCGTGTATGTTCAGAAAGGTGAGCAGGTGCAAGATGTTAAGTTTGCGTGTGACAACCAAAGCATCAAGATTCGAAACGATGGTAACTTTCAGTTTACTGCGAAATTGAATGTAGACGAGCATAGCGAAAAAGTGGTGCTACTTCGTAATGCTGAATTAACCAAGCCTTTCCCAAAAGGCTCAAAGATCTCACTGGTTCAGAACGAACAGCCTCTATACGAATGTGTTCTGTAGTGCTCGTTTCATTGTCGCTGACTCTGTAAAAGCCAGTGTTCAATTGCATGGTTTGGCGACTTTTGTTGCTCGCTTCACTGTTTCCTTTTGGTGCGTATTCGCAATCTAAAGCAGAAAGTGAGGCGAGTGAACTCTATCCAGCCCATGTTGAAGTTCGAGTCGGGAAAGTCGGGGATAGCTTTTATCGTGTCATGATGGATGACTACGAAGAACCCTTCATTTCGATATCCAATGCCGCTTTTTATCTGCTCGAAATGAATGGTCAGTGTGATGAAAGCGGATATTGCGAACTGTATTTGCCTCAAGATGTGGGAAGAGAATCTCCTCCGTACATTTTAGATACCGAACAAGCCATTTGTTATCGCGATGACAACAATATCCAGTCGATCAAATATCAAGTCATCGACTCAGAAACTTACATCCACTGGTACAGCTTACAAGCTTGTATCCCGGCAAAAGTGCGTTGGGATATTGATGATTATCGGCTCACCGTTACTCCAGAATTCAGTTCATTGACTGAACTGGAAGCCGCTATTTCTAAGATGAAAAATGAATCACGTAAAAAGGCCGAGGATCTCAAACGAGCTGAAAACACGCCAGCTTTCGAACCTGTTGCCGCCGTGGGTTTGGCGACTCGGTTAGCGACTTCGGTTTATCACGACAGTGAAACTGGCGGTGATGTTTACGCAATTTCAGACACCATATTAAGCACTGAACACTCCTTGTCTCGCTTGTCGATTGATTCACGAGAAGATAACCCCATCGTTTATTACAACATTGCGGTAGAAGCTCATGACGGTGAAGGCTCTTTGGAAGTCGGCCATGTGTTATTAGATGGCAGTGTCTTTACCGTGAATCAAACCCTCGAAGATGGGCTCTATTACACCAACCGAAAGCGACAGACAGAGTTCGGCAACCTTCAACTCGAACGAACCACTCAACCCAACATCAGTATCGATGTTTTGGTCAATGGCATTTATCAAACCACTTATCGCTCTGATGAGTTTGGACGTTTCGTGGTTGAAGAAGATAACATTTCCCCTGGTGACACCATCAAGTTTCGCTACTACTTATCGAAAGGTGTCTGGCAGGAAGAAGAGATCACCGTCGCCGGTTTAGAAGATGCATTTCTGCCAAGCAACGAGTGGGGCGTGCAAGTGGTGGGCAATGAAGGTGCAGACCGAGCTGGCGCTGTGTCGCTCGAATATGGGCTTGCCGATTACTTCACCGTGGGTAGTGCCTTTATGAGGCAAAATGGCAAAGACTTGATTGGTGTTCAAGGACGATACTTACCGGCGCATTGGTTCGCGGGTCATATCGGTTGGTTACCTGAGTTCAATCGCTTTCCAATGGAGTTTGATATTTTGATCAATGGTGATCAGTCGGCATCGATAGAGCTCAATAAAACCGATGAATTGGACTTAGAGTCGATGGAGTACGATGTTTTCAAATACAACCTGTCGCTTGCAAATCTAACGGCCTTTTTGACGGTAAGGGATGATGAAGATGAGTTGAGCGTTGAACCCAAGTTGAACTCGAAAGTGGCTCGTAATCTGTTTGTCTCATACGCCGGTGACTATCGATACATCAAAGCTTCTCATCAAGAAGACTATCTACACACTATTGGCTTGGCCAAAAGCGGGTTTTCGGATACGTCGTGGAATATTTCTGGAACTGTTGATGGCTCTGGTCATCATGAACGAACGGAGCTGTCTCTGAGAAATGCGTGCAAAGAGTGCCTGTTAGATCCGTTGGAGGTTTTTCAAGAGCTCACGACCAACGTATCGGCTCGCTATCAAAAGCAGGAGGTTTCGTTTACGGCTTCCTTAGAAGCTCGAGTTAATCCTTATTTGCTCTTTAAATTGGAAGGAACCGAAGACCGATACGGTGTCGAGATGACGACAGAATTCGGTGCTAAAACTTACTTTGATGAAAGTATTGGTGAGTTTGTTGAGTGGAATCGTTACAACCATTCTAAGCTGACGGGCGTTGTCTACGATCACCACAAACAGCCTATACAAGGTGTAAGCCTACAAATCTTGGATCAACGAGCGGTCAGTGATGCAAAAGGCCTATTTGAATTCTCAAGTGTTCCGGCTCGAGATAATCTACCTATCTATATTGATGAAGGGGCACTCGACCTTAACCTCACGCCGATTCAAAATCCTGTGTTTGTAAACACTAAGCAAGTCGGGCTAACTCATGCTCACATCGAAATGGTGGTGTCATTTGGCGTCGATGGCACAGTGGAAGGCGATCTAGAAAACAGTGCTTATCTGCACTTTAAACATATCCAGAAAGGCACCGAGTATTCGAGCGAGATTGAGAGCGATGGCTTTTACATGGTAGAGGGGCTCATCGCGGGCAAATACATTGTGACTTTAGAAATGGGCGACAAGCGATACGTGCAAGGTGCCGACTTGGACGGCGATTTCTGGGTAAGCGACCTCGCATTCAACCTCATCGATTTTCATAAGGTGTATTAGACCTGATCGCTTTGATTAGTCTGAAGGAGGTGAGAGTATCAATCGCACTTTCTGTTTCATGGTTAACTCTCGGTTCTTCAAATCTTTGAATATGGCCTTCCATTCTTGAAAGGTGACCACTATCGGGTTAAAACTGTTCACGGGCTTGGTGACGCCGTAACGCACGGTTTCAATTTCAGGCTCGAACGTACCAAACAATTTATCCCAAATGATCAAAACGCCGGCGTAGTTCTTATCGATGTATTGCGGGTTTTTGCCGTGATGTACTCGATGATGCGAAGGGGTGTTAAAGATGTATTCAAGTGGCCCCAAGCTTCGTATCCATTGTGTATGGACGAAGAACTGCAAACCTAGATTCAGAAGCACTACAAAGATGACCCATTTAGGGTCAAAACCTATGATGACGAGCGGTACCCAAAATAGCCACATGCCTGCGAATGGGTACATCAAACTCTGACGGAAAGCCGTACTGAAGTTCATCTGTTCTGAACTGTGGTGCGCGACGTGCGCGGCCCACATCCAGCGAACACGATGGCTTGCTCTATGGAACCAGTAATAGAAAAAGTCTTGTAACACCATCAATACAACAAAACTCAGCACGCCCATTTCAATGTCCATTAAACGCCAACCAAACATCCAGAGATACAACTGAACGACCAATAACCCGGTGAGCAAATCGGAGAGTTGATGCATTCCCGCAAGCGTGAAGTTACACATCACTTCTGAAAGTTTATAGCTGGAATTATCTGGTAGTCGACCTTGCTTCTGACCGATAAAATACTCAGCTAACATGCACACCACGAATAAGGGCGCTAATACCAGCAGTAGCCATTCTGGGTGATTGATTAATGCGTCGATATTCATGTTTTATCCTTGTTGAGACGCCATACGCGTTCTTAGTATCAAGTTTACTTAGACTTGCTCGCCTGAGATTCAATCAGCAGAATTACGTTACCAGCGAGCAAAGTGATCTTCTGTTAGGCCAAGAACACCATCGAGTTGATGTGTCACTCCATTGTTGTCTTCAATCGAGCCAGAAAAGTGACCAATGAACTGACGAAAGTTACTCTTTAACAGCCATAAATTGAGCTTTTCGCTGCGGTTATTTAAGGGCGTAAAGGTCAGGTTTATACGTCCATCTTGTGATGTTATCTGCCAAGGCAAGTTCGTGTCTTGGCGACTGAACGTAAACTGTACCGGGTTAAGCAAGTGTCTGGTTCCATTGACCCATAACACGTTTTCGCAGCCTCCGGTTTCATTCACGCCCGCCGCGAGATTTAGGCCAATATCTGTGCCATTGGATTGCGTGTTGATACTTGCCCAGCGCCAACTGGTTTCGCGTCTCATGTAGCCCGCTGAAAAGTCATAACCGGCACGAGCTTGTTCGAGAACGAGTGATTCTCCTTTGATTTGGATTTCACCGCTGATGCGCAAAGCATTGTGCTTTTGGGTGTAAGTCCAACCTGAATAACCCGTTGGGCTGCACATCGCCAAGGGCAAGCTGTCGGCTTCAGGCTCTAAAGCGATATCGGCCTTGATGAGTTTGGTATTTAATCGAACTTGCCATTGCCCGCCTTCAATATTAAAGATGATGCTTTGGCCTGCAATGTTTGTCGTGCCGTCAAATGGCGAAGCGGTAACTTGTTTATCAAACCCAAATGGCCTCAACCAAGATGACTCTTCTAGATGGTTGTTTTCAATATCGTACAGATAACAAAATGCCGAGCCTAAGTAGCGAATATCCGCGATTGCCACGCCAATAATGTGCGTTTCGGTGACGATGCTGACAAATTGAAATTGCTTGTAGTGGAAGTGCTTTTGCCAAAGATTTGCTTTTGAATCCATCGAGTTTCGGTAGTCAAAGTTCTCGACGTTCAGGTGCTTTGGGATGCCATCGAAATGTCCAATGATCGGCTGACCATTAGAATCAATCAAACTGTGTGGAGCAGGATTCGTTTTTATCATTGCGATAGTTCACATAAATTTAACAACTAAAGCCATTGTGCGATGAGTAGCGTAGAATTGGGAGGTCATATTCGGACAAGAGCGCGTTGTCAATCACGATTTTGTCAGTAGTGTTGTTGAAGCTGAGTAGTCATGTTGATGGGAATGGGCTCGATATAAGGAGAGACTATTGGAGATTATCGCGGAGTATAAGCCAACCGGACATCGGCATCAGTTGGGGACATTAGATATCGCGCTGCTGTTGAATACGTTAGAGCAACGAGGTATCGATATTGAAAGGCTACTCAATGATGTGGGTTTGCCGAATATGGATTGGCGAGACTCGAATGGAAAGCTGACTTACGCTGACAAGCTTGCGTTATTTAGCGCGGCTAATCAGAGTTTTCCTCACGATGGCTTGGGGCTTTGGTTGGGAGAACACGCTAGCTTGAGCCATTTTGGTGTGTTGGGTTATGCGCTATCAACCAGTCAAAATGTCGGGGAGGCCATCAAGTCGGGCTTCAAGTATTTGCGCCTGAACGGTCCTATTTTCTCGGTTAAATTGTTTCTAGACTCCGAGCAAGCAATGATTCAGATCGAGAACACCTTGGAAGTGGGCGATCTCCTGCCTTTCTGCAGTGAGTATTTCTTGAGTTCAATCGTCTCTTTGTTCAAAGAACTGACTGGTCATGAGTTGGATATTCACACTTTGGCTTTGCCTTTTGCTCGCCCTAATTACGCCAAGCTCTATGACGAGCGTTTCCAGTGCCCGGTGATTTTTGAACAAAACCATTGTGAACTGCGTTTTGATGCCTCGGTTTTATCACAAACCTTATTGACTCATGATGCCGCAACACTGAAGCGCTATCTTGCGTCTTGCCAGTCGATAGTGGAAACGCTGGACTCTGAGCATCTGCTGACTAACCAAATCAAAACGATCTTTTATCAAACCGCAGGCAGTTTCCCGAATATTGAACAACTCGCGGATGAGTTTGGTTGTAGCTCTCGTACACTCAGGCGAGAGCTAGTGACCCATGAATCCAGTTACCAAATATTGCTTACCGAAGTTCGAGTGGAGCTGGCCAAAGAGCTATTACTCGGCACAACCATGAGCATTGATGACATCGGTGAAAGGCTCGGTTATAGCGACCCTGCAAATTTCAGAAGGGCGTTTAAAGGTTGGCTCAATAAAACGCCCGCTCAGTTTCGTGATGGTTTAAGTTAAGGCGTTACTTGCTAAAGAACTGCTCCCTGAAATCGGTGACTTGCTGTTGATAATAACTGTCCCAATCTTGTTGAGTCCAAGTGGCATAACTTGATGAGCGCTGAGAGTCTAAGGTTGCTTTGAGCTGATCCAGTTGCTCGTGATAACTCATCACGGTTTGTTGCTGTTGTGCGACTTGTTGTTCTCGCGCGGCAATGTTGCTGGCCTGCGCTTCATCTAAGTAGGCATCTTGAAGGTCGGCTTTGACTGATGCTACTTCAGCAGGGCTATACCTGCTGGGTATCAAAGATACTGCCAGTTCATATTTTTGAAGCTGTGTTTCGGCGTTTAACGTGCCCGTATTGTTTTGCCATTCACTAAGCAAATCTTGATAGTTGGCCAAAAACTGGCTCGCTTCGTTCTTTTCAAGGGTGTTAGCGTCAAGCGTAAAATCCAGATGAGCAAACTGGTCAGCGAATAGCTGGTGGGCCAACTCTCCCCATACTTGTTGTGCAGATTGCTTGAATAAGGCAACACGATCTTCAAGAGTCTCTATGGATTCAAGTGGGATAGTGCTTGGTGTTAATTGCCAGTCAGCCGATAGCTGCGGATAGTCGCTCAGTAACTCAAACCATATGCCCGGCAATTCTGATTTCAATCGTGCGAGTTGCTCTGCGCAGTCATCGCGTTGTTGGCAAAGCTTCCAGAACCCATCGAGTTCATCGAACAAAGCCTTGCCTTCAAGCTCACTCAAGTTTTCAGCAAGAATTTTACCGTCCAGTGCTCCGGCTTGGGCTTGATTGCTGTGCGATGCGGAGTTTTCCGAACTAGCGGTTGCAGTAGGCGTGGAATTATCGTCATTAGTTGTCGTAGAAACACGCGGCTTAGGTTCTGTGTGTTGAGCAGAAGATAGCGCTGTTTCGTTCGTTTTTGATGACCACGAATAGCCAATAATGCTAGCCGTTAAGACGAGCATTAGGATTAATATAACTCGATGCATTATTGGTTCACCGAGTTACTTGATCACGGCGCTAACAGGGAAGTGGTCTGAAAGGTTGTAGTGCTTCCATAACTCACTGCTTGTTGATCTTGGGACATCCACGCGATTGTAGTTATGCGCTTTAGCGGCATACTCTGAGCTCACTACCACATAATCGAGATACTCAACGTTCTCGCCACCCGACATAGGCTCTCCCGCAAAGTTGTTGATGCGTGGGTCAAAGGTAGAAGCGGTGTAACCTGAGTAGGTTGGTTCGTCAGCTTGCAGGTTAGCGAACATCTGTTGGTAGTCGTCTGGGAACTTGAGCTTGTTCACGTTGAAGTCACCGCTGTAAACCACAGTTTCTGATGCCGGGATATTCAGAGACTGCGCCAGTGCACGCATCTGCTTGAATTGACGTTGTCGGTAATCACGAGCGGTGTCCGTATCGAATGATGCCGTGTGGGTACCGAAAACATGGTAAGCCTGACCATTCTTGATCACTTCCGCGTAGTTAACACCTTTATCAGCAAAGCAATCTGTGCCCGTACAATCAGGGAAAACATACTGAGCTTCGTTAACGATAGGATAGCGGCTGACAATGATCACACCACCGTCGTATATGTTAATCCCATCTTTATCGAGCATTTTGGTTTGATAAGGATACTCTTTTGCAAGTTCACGCAAGAACTCATCTCTGCCGTTAGCAAACACCTCTTGAAGCGCCAACACGTCATAGCCTTTTACGTATTGAGGGAGTAGGTCATAGCGGTCACCAATATGTGAAGCGATGGCAGGCAGCGCCCAGATGTTGTAAGTCATGACCTTGAGAGTATTGGCATCCGGCTCTGGTTGCTCATCCACTTTTGGTGGGGTGATGGTGTAATAAATATCATCATAGCGCGCTGTAGAATCGGCTTTGAGGGCTAGCTCTGCATTGACCCCGAACGCATCGGTTGTGCTGCGATGAATATTACGATCGTCATGCAATGTTAGGTTGACGTCTGCGGCACTCAAACCATGTTGCAGTGTCGAGTTATACCAATGTCCCTTCATGGTTTGGTTGAGCGTGACACTTTCGCCCACAGCGTTTGATACCACAGTGTCAAACTCATAGGTCTTCCCAGATTTCACACCAGTCCAGCGGTTGAAACTTATCAGCTTCTTCGTCTCCCAAGGACCAATCTGTTCAACATGCTGTTGCCACTCATCACCGAGTTGAAGCAGGTCGGTACCAGTGTGGTTGGCTTGAATGGTCATCACTTGATTGGTGTTATTGGTGAGATACACGTCGGTGTCTGCGATCGCAGAGGTCGAAGCGATTGATGTGGATGCCACAAGTGCAGCTAACCAAGTCCATTGAGTTTTCATCGTTTACGTTATCCTTATTGATTGATGTCTAGAATAACGTAGTCAAGAGTTATGACATTGGAGTTATAACTCTATGGCATTTATTCAAATATGAGATATATGCCAAGGTTTTATAAAATTGATTAACCATTGAAAATTAACATATTGTCTTATCGGAATGATAAGTGGTACGCGCGCGAATAATAGGGTCAGTTAATGCTTTCGAGTCGGTGGAACAGCCAATATTGGCGTGCTTAAGTGAAAACTGTGTGTCGCGGTAAAGTGGAGGTTGTGAGCAACAAGAAGGGAATATGGACACAGCTTAGAGCTATCAGCATAAATTTTGCGATTGTTCTGTAATTTACTCTTGTTCAGTAAACAGAAACCTCAAAAACAGGTATGATAGTGCCGTTTTTAATCCTGAACTGGGAAAGTCATGGCAAAGTTAACACTCCAAGAGCAGATGCTTAAAGCTGGCTTGGTAAATGAGAAAAAATTAAAGAAGGCGAAGAAAGGCTCTAAAAAGTCTCGCGTTCAGTCTCGTGAAGCAAAAGCGGCAGCTGAAGAAACTAAACTGGCGCAGCAAGCGAAAGACAAAGAGCTAAACCAACAGTTGAAAGAACAACAGTTGAGCAAAGAAATTAAAGCTCAAGTGAAGCAACTGATTGAGATGAACAAGATCGAACAGAAGAACGGTGAGATCAAATACAACTTCACCGACGGTACGCTAGTTAAATATCTTTACGTAGAAGAGCTGACTCAAAAGCAACTAAGTAAAGGCATTCTAAGTATTGCTCGTCAAGGCGAGAGCTATGTTGTTATTCCAACAGCAGTAGCGAACAAGATTGCTATGCGCGACGAAGAATCTATCGTTGATACGCAGGCAGGTAGCACAGACGAAGTAGACGAAGATGACCCGTACAAAGACTTCGTGATCCCAGATGATCTAATGTGGTAATCCGTTTTACCTAGCTCCATTTTAATGGTTAGCTAAGTTTACAGGATCTAAGAATGCAGCGAACAATCACTCGATTGGCGCTGCATTTTTTTTGGCGCGAAATGACTTCAACAAATCTTGAATAAAGCTTAGTGTTCTGACATGCCGTAAACAAGGCTATCATTGGCACTTGCATGATCGATAAAATCGGTATTAGCGCGCTGTTCGTGTTGGTCATAGCCATCGAAGTAACAGTCGCCAATTTCATTGCGCGGGCAAACGTGAATGTGGTCTTTGATGACCAGTTCGGTAGAGCAGCATGGGCAGTGTTTTACATGTCCAGTGAGTACCGTAGATCGATTTGGTTTCATACATCATCCTGATAGGCACTGTAATATGATTGCCTATTTGCACCCTAAGTTACGCAAATTAGTGTGTCGTTATGATTTCATTTTTAAGTCAATAAAAAACGATTCGTAGAGTGAATGTTTAGGTATTAATGTAAATGTAAGAGCAAGAAAAAATAAAAGAACTAGGACGAGTAGGCTTGAAAGTAGATCGGCCATATAGTCGACTTTCACTGGTATCACATTCAGCCGAAGAGGTTGAAGTAGAGCTCGCTACGACGAATATGTTGGCCAGATGAAACCAACAAGCCCTAGTGAGCTGTGCATCATTTTATCGACTTAAGCTTTCAAAGTAATACTGAACAAATTTAACGAACACTTGGTGTTTCTTTGCCGGATAAATAACTTGCGGATAGAACAGATAAATGCTGTTGCCTTGTTGCAGACATTCATCAGGCAGCACTCGCTCTAATTCTCCCAGTTCGACCTCTTTGGCAACGTAGTAACTTGCAATACGGATGATGCCACTGCCTGCCATAGCTTGTTGCTTAAGCAGGTGGTTGTCATTACTTGAAAGCCAGCCGGACACATCAATATTTACCGATTTTAAAGGCCACTCGGTTTGGTGCAGAGTTGCTAAGCATTGATGATCACTTAAGTCACTCACATTGGTAGGGCGACCAAATTGGTTAAGATAACCGGGAGTCGCGACTAAATCATGTTGATAGCTAATCAAGTGTTTCGCCACCATGTTGTCAGGTGGCGTATTGGTGGCACGAAACGCGATATCGATATCATCTTGATTGAGATTAAAGTTGGTGTAGCTACTGTTTATCTCGAAACGAATCTCAGGGTATTGCTGCCTAAACTGTTGGCAGATATCGAATAGATATACCTCAGTAAACATCTTTGGCGCAGTGAGGCGTAATAGGCCTTTGACGATGTCGTGTTGCTCAGAAACACTGCGTTCAAGCTGTAAGACTTGCGAGCGAATCGTTAAGCCTTGTTGTAACGCGCGTTCGCCTTCTTGGGTTAAACGAACACTGCGAGTGGTTCTGACCAAAAGCGGGCACTGTAAATCGTTCTCTAAACGTTTGATCTGTTCAGAAAGGTAGCTCTTAGAGATACCGAGCTTTTCGGCTGCCTTGGTAAAGTTGAGTTGCTGAGCAAGTTCTACAAACAGGATCAGTCGTTCTATTCTTTTGTGTTCGTTCATTCGCGCGTTCCTACCAATCTATTGTTCGTCATATCAAACAATCATTTCGTAACTAGCATATTCTGTTTTTTAAAAAGAACAATATGATAGAGGCATATTTCTGGTCAGCAAATCTTCTAAGCGAGAATCGATATGACGAACAGCACTGAATCTACAAACAAAACGAATGACAAAAAACGTATCCCATTATCAAATTATCTACCGAATGTTGGGCAAATTGCCTATGGCTGCATGGGGTTAGGTGGTGGCTGGAATGATAATCCAGTGACGAGTGCGGATGTTGCTCAAACACGAAGCGTAATCGGCACCGCGCTAGAATCGGGCATTAACTTATTCGACCATGCGGATATCTATACCTTCAGCAAAGCTGAGCAAGCCTTTGGTCAAGCATTACAACAAGCGCCTGATCTGCGTGAACAGATGTTCATTCAATCTAAGTGTGGGATTCGTTTTGAAGGCGAGGGCAATGTTGGTCGTTATGATTTCTCGGCTGATTGGGTAGGCCAATCGGTAGACGGTATTCTCAATCGATTGAATACTGAAAAGCTTGATGTGCTGTTATTGCACCGCCCTGATCCTTTGATGGAACTCGATGAGCTAGCAAGAACGTTAGAGAACTTAGAAGCGCAAGGTAAGGTCGATTATTTTGGTGTGTCGAACATGAACAGCCATCAAATTCAGTACCTGCAATCTGCGCTTGGGCAACCCATCGTCGCGAATCAAGTTGAGATGAGCTTAGCCAAATTGGATTGGTTGAATGATGGGGTGATGATTAACTCGCAAGGGCACCATCAATCAGACTTCGCCGCAGGCACTCTTGAACATTGCCAATTGAATAACATCCAACTGCAAGCTTGGGGCTGTTTGGCACAAGGCCGATTTGCTGAGCAAGGTTTGTATTCAGAACATGAAAACGTGAAAAAGACAGCGCACTACGTGGCTCAGTTAGCGAACCAATATGGCGTAGAAAGTGAAGCGATTGTGTTGGCATTTTTGCTTCGTCACCCTGCTCGTATCCAACCTGTAATTGGCACCACAAATCTAGAGCGAATCAAAGCTTCGGCAGTCGCGACTCAGATAAACCTGTCTCGTGAAGAGTGGTACAACCTATACGTGTACTCACGTGGTCAAGCACTGCCATAAGGAATGAATATGTTGAATCAAAAGATCGCGCAACAACTGGTGTCTAACGCTCTAGACATTGCTGAGCGTAATCAACAAGCAATCGCGGTGAGCGTGTGTGATACGCACGGTGAGTTACTGGCGTTTATTCGCATGGATAATGTGAGTGTTCAAGCCGGATTGTTAGCACAGAACAAAGCTTATACATCTGCAAGAGATAGACAGCCAAGCGGTAACTTAGGTGCTTGGGCGAGAGAAACTGGTAAAGACTTAAGTTACTGGACTGACCCAAAGATCACTGGCTTTAAAGGCGGTGTTCCCATTGAATTAAATGGGCAGGTGATTGGCGCTATTGGTGTCAGCGGATTAAGTGAAGACGACGATGAAGCACTTGCCGAAAAAGTCATTCAACTTGTGTTCTAAGCTGTTGCTCGTGAAGTAATGGAAGTTAGAAGTAACAGATAATAAAAAACCGATGCATGTGCATCGGTTTTTTTGTTTAACGAGACTCAAGTGCTTGAATCAATCGAACCCATTAAGCGTTCGCTTGTTCCAGATCTTGTTGCTTGTCTTTCTTGCCTAATAGGCGGCTTGTGATCGTACCGGCTGTCATAGCACCAGATACGTTAAGCGCCGTACGTGCCATATCGATAAGTGGCTCGATAGAGATAAGCAGTGCTGCAATCGTTACAGGAAGGCCCATAGCAGGAAGTACGATAAGCGCCGCGAACGTTGCACCGCCACCTACGCCAGCAATACCGAATGAGCTCACTGTGATAATGGCAATCAGAGACAGAATGAAGTTGATGTCCATTGGGTCGATGCCAACTGTAGGCGCAACCATGACTGCTAGCATTGCAGGGTAGATACCCGCACAACCGTTTTGACCAATCGTCGCACCGAAAGAGGCAGACAGGTTAGCAATCGCTGGTGGCACGTTTAGCTTAGTGATTTGAGCTTCAACGTTCAGTGGAATTGTTGCTGCAGAACTACGAGACGTGAAAGCGAACGTCAGTACAGGCCAGATCTTTTGGAAGTACTCTTTCGGGTTTACACCAACAAAAGAAACCAACACACCGTGTACGACGAACATCAGTAGAATCGCAACGTAAGATGCAACGATGAAACCCAGTAGGCTGAGGATGTCAGAAGCACTTGATGTTGCAACTACCTTCGCCATTAACGCTGCGATGCCGTATGGCGTTAGTGCCATGATCATCTTAACTAAGCGCATAACGATAGATTGTGACGCTTCAACGAAAGTACGGATTGGAGATTCTAGTTCTTCTTTCTCTGCCATCACTTTACGAGCAGCGATGCCCGTTAGCACACCAAAGATAACAACCGCGATGATAGACGTAGAGCGAGCCCCCGTTAGGTCTGCAAATGGGTTAGTCGGAATAAAGCTGATCAGCATTTGTGGAATTGTTAGGTCTGAAACGCTACCGATGCGGCTTTCAAGTGTTGCGATACGTGCTGTTTCGCGAGCGCCTTCTGTTAAACCTTCAGCAGACAGGCCGAATGCTTGCGTTACAACAATACCAACAATCGCAGAAATCGCGGTTGTTGCTAACAGTACAGAAATGGTGATACCAGAAATCTTGCCCAGTGAGCCGCCTTTTTCAAGCTTCACTACTGCTGCAATCATTGAAACCAATACTAATGGCATGATCACCATTTTCAGTAGGCCAACATAACCACGGCCAACAATATTTACCCAGTCTAGTGTTTCGTTGATGACCGGATTGCCTTCACCAAATAACAGCTGTAGACCAAGACCAAATGCGCTACCAAATACTAAACCGAGTAAAACGAGGCGAGAAAGTGTGTTTTCTTTTTTCTGCTGTCCGTAGAGAAAAAAGAGGATACCAGTGAATACCGCTAAGGCAGCGATAGCTGAAAATGACATTTGTTTTCCTTATGAATCTCTTTAAATCGATAGGGCGCTTAGATATATGGGCGCAAATACTGTTAGCTACAGTAGCGACCTGTAACAAAACGTAAAATAAGGAAAAGTAATTTATTAGAACGATTAGTAATATCCACTCAATAGGATGGGTGGATATTCAACATTGTGATGAATAGGTGAGCTTTTTAGCGATATTTTGCCAATAAATTGAGCATGTCACTTGACGAGTAAATTTCGATATTTTGGAAATTATTTTCGAATAACCGGAACAACATTGCTTTGGCTACGTCTTCCGACTGAATAGGGCGTAGGTTTTTGAACTTACCAAGCATAAATGGAGACAGCAGAGGAAAGACACTTTGCAGGAGTTTTTCATCAGCTCTAGGTTCATCACGCTCACCCACCAGAGGCCCAGGGCGTGCGATGAAAAGCTGCTTGAAGCCAATACGTTTTAAATTTTGTTCCATTTGTCCTTTACAGCGAAGGTAGTGCGAATAGGAATCTGGTGAAGCGCCATAGCTAGAAACGACCGCTACGCGTTGAACCCCAAGAAACTTCATCGACTGTGCGACTTGGCTAACCAGTTCCACATCGATTTTGCGAAGCGCTTCTTTTGATCCTGCCTTTTTCTTAGTCGTACCTAAGCAGATAACGCCAAGATTAGGCGTCGCATTCGTCTCATCCCAACGGGTAACTTGCAGGTCGCTGTGAATGAGTGTGTGGAGCTTGTTGGAATCAAACTGTGAATCTAACGCTCGGCGAGATAGGGCATAGATATGATCAACGGCGGGTTCATCGATGAGCAACTTCATCACATGATGACCAATTAACCCGGTTGCACCAGCCACCACGACCGATGTTTTGTCTCCAGAAATGCTCATTTTAATCCCTTCTTCACTCCACAAGTGCTTGTTTAATATAAACAGTGTTTGAATTTTAAGCGAATAAAAGTTTGTTAAACGAGTGGTCAGTAGTATGTGGGGAGTCGCCTGTTTATGGAAAAAGAGATGATTTAGTTTGGCTCGACGCATAAGTACGGTCTGAAGCATAAGTACGATATGAAACATAATGGCGGTGGGAAAGATAAATGCGGTTTGAAACTTAAGTTAGGCGTTAAACATAACAAAGCCCGCTGGGCGACGGGCTTTGTTACTTTTCTTGCTTCTTACTAGGTAAAGGACAGTGGTATTTTCCTTACCTTTTTGCTAGCTTTCTTACTTGATTTATTTGGTTTTCTTTTACTTGAATTTGGAATCATTACACCTCCTAAATCGTTGTTCTGTTTTGTCTTTCAATCGATTGTCTTTCTTCGTGTAGCGTCAGTGTTGTGGGCATTCACTGTATGGGTACTTATCAATGGAGAGATTAATAAGTAATTTAGATAAGGCATAAACGATGCCAAAATGTAAGTTATTGATAAATCTATTATCAGTATTATTTGTGTTTTAGGGTTCGTCAATTTGACTGTCAATCTGAGAAAAAACCAGTGTGATCTGTTTAAATTAAGAACACTCTCTGCGGTTTCTGCCACATAGCCATAGATACAGCCTTGCTTAACACGTAAACTGAGTCGTAATTCACATAGACCAAGGACGTGCTATGAACCTCAAGCTTGATACTCTTGCTCCCACTCAGATTTATCACCTGATGACACAAACCGTTGTTCCTCGCCCGATTGCGTGGGCATTGACGGAATCTTCTGACCAAGAGTACAACCTCGCGCCTTTCTCTTATTTCACGCCTGTTTCTAGTAATCCGCCGTTACTGATGTTATCGGTTGGGAAGAAGCCGTCCGGCGAAATCAAAGATACCACTCGTAATGCCCTAGAAACGGGTAAGCTAGTGATTCACATTGCTTCTTCAAGTTCTGCCGAAACCATGACGGCGACAGCAGCTACCCTTGAACATGGTGATTCGGAAGTCACCGCGAATAACATTGATCTGGTTGAATTTGAAGGCTTCTCTTTACCGAGATTGAAAGAGTGCGCGGTCGCTTTTGGATGCACCTTGTACGAAGTAAAAGAGGTTGGAGAAGTGCCACAAAGCCTTATCTTTGCTCAAGTCGAAACCGTGTACATTTCCGAAGACGTGATCGACAAAGACAGTGAGCGTCTTAAGATCGACGCGTTAGCACTTGATCCTTTATCTCGATTGGGTGGCGGTGAATACGCCACGCTTTCCAATGTGTTTTCTGTCGCACGCCCTAAGTAGCAATACCTAAGTAGCAGCCCTATATCAACGTACCCAGAATAAGCGTTTTTAAAAACTATGTTAGATACCCAATACTCGCAGTACATCCAACACCGTATTGACCAAAAAACCAAGCCACATGGCGCGCTTGGCTTACTAGAAAAAGTCGCGCATCAACTGGCATTGATTCAGAGCCAAGGCAAACAAGCTGCGGTTGAACACATCGAATTGAATACGCCAAGTATCATTATATTTGCTGGCGACCATGGCATAGCTGATGAAGGTGTGAGTATTGCTCCAAGCGCGGTAACACAGCAGATGGTGTTGAACTTCCTAAATGGAGGTGCAGCGATTAATTGCTTCTGTGCGGTGAATAATATCGATATCACGGTAGTCGACACGGGGATATTGTTGCCTGTGGAATCTGATAGTGGCATGTTGATTTCTCAGCGCTTGGGTACGCGAACCAAAAACTTTGCCAACGAAGCGGCAATGAATTTAGAAACGGTGGAACGTGGGATTGAACTGGGCGCAGAGCTTGTATCTAGAACCATTTCGAATGGCACTAATATCATCATGTTTGGTGAAATGGGCATCGGCAATACCAGCAGCGCGTCAGCGATTTTAAGTGCGTTAGCGAATCGTTCTGCAGATGAATGTGTTGGCCTCGGAACTGGCATCAACAATGAACAGCTTACACGTAAAGTGACTGTGGTTGAGCAAGGTGTTGCACGTTGCAAAGGTTTAGATGCGACTGAAGTTAAAGATATTAAAGAGGTACTAGCACAAGTCGGCGGTTATGAAATCGTTCAAATGGTCGGTGGTTTCCTTGGTGCTTACCAAAACAGAACACCAGTATTAGTCGATGGCTTTATCGTGTCGGTTGCGGCGTATGTCGCGACCTTAATTGAACCGAACTGCCGTGACTATATGATCTTTGCACATCGCTCTGAAGAGTCAGGGCACAAAATTCTGTTAGAGCTACTAGACGCTGAGCCGTTGCTTGATCTTGGGTTGAGATTGGGCGAGGGCACTGGTGCAGCTTTGGCGATGCCAATTATTCGTGCGGCAGCCGAGTTCTATAACAACATGGCGAGCTTCGAAAGCGCTGGAGTCACGGTTTAATGAGTGATACTCCAGAAGGATCGTTGAAAGATCGAGTCACTTATCAATGGGAGCTGTTTGCTCTGGCGATGGGTTTCTTTTCTCGATTGCCAATGCCAAAGAACACGCCTTATTCAACAGAGCGAATGAATCGTTCTGGTCGCTACTTTTCAACGGTTGGTTTGTTACTTGGTGTTCTATGTGGCGGTGTGTTCTTGCTACTTGATGCGGTACTGCCGAGTGCAGTAGCGATCTTCTTGATGATGAGTTTCAGCTTAATGCTCACTGGCGCCCTCCATGAAGACGGATTGACCGACATGGCGGATGGCATCGGTGGCGGTATGACATTGGAATGCCGCTTGACCATCATGAAAGACAGCCGAATTGGCACATATGGTGCGTCTGCGCTGATCATGGCATTGCTTGGTAAGTGGGTTCTGCTGCATGAGCTCCTCAGCTTGACTGGATTGTTTATGGTCATCGTGACGAGCTACACCTTTAGCCGAGCGATCGCAGCATCGCTAATTTACGACATGCCTTATGTCAGTGATTTGGACACGAGCAAGAGTAAGCCATTGGCCAACAAGCAAACTAAAGGTGAACTTGTCTTTTTATTGTTTGTGGGCGTACTGCCTAGCCTGTGGTTTGGTCTTGAATTCGCTATGGTTTTATCGGTCGTCGCCTATCTGTTCAGAGCAGGTTTCAAAAAGTGGTTAACGGCTCGAATCGGTGGCTTTACTGGCGACTGCTTGGGGGCAGCACAGCAGGTGATGGAGTTATTGATTTACCTGGTATTCATTACTGCATTTTACAATGGCTTTCTATAACGGTTTCCTATGACAAACACGAATCAAATTAGTCACACAAGACAGCGAAACAGCTATCTGGTTTTGGGCGGGGCTCGTTCAGGTAAGTCGAGTTTTGCAGAGCAACAAGCATTATGTGCGTTTGAAGCATGTTCAAATGGACGCCTCAATTATATTGCGACAGCGACATATCTTGATGATGAAATGCGAGAACGAATCGCGCACCATCAACAGCGTCGTGGCGAGCAGTGGATTGAGCATGAAGTACCCGTCGAATTAGCCGAAAAACTGCTGTCTTTTGAGAAAGAAGATGTGGTGTTGATTGACTGTCTAACCTTGTGGTTGAACAACATCATCTTTGAACTGGGTGACGATACAACCAATGAACAGGTTGAAGCCGTGGTTGAAGTATTGGTCAAAAGCGTCGAGCAAAGCCCAGCGCAAATTATCATGGTGTCTAACGAAGTTGGCTTAGGTGTGGTGCCGTTGGGTAAAGTGTCGCGCTTATTTGTAGACAATGCAGGACGAATGAACCAAGCGCTAGCTCGCGTCGTTGAGCGCGTCACGCTGGTTGCTGCCGGATTGCCGCTGCACTTAAAACCATCTAATCACTTGCTTGATACTCAAGCCTAGGTCACGCACATGGTCAATGGAACAACCAAAAACATCTATCTGCTAAGACATGGCAAAGTCGAAGGAAAAGCTGCACTCATTGGTTTATCTGATGTATTGGTGAGCCCTGAGCTTCAAGAGCAGATATGTCAGGCGCTTGCTACACAAGACATTACCTTTGATAGCGTGGTTACCTCGCCATTAAGACGATGTGGTGGTCTCGCGAGCTTGTATGCAGAGCGTATGTCTGTGCCTTTGTCGGTTGCACCTGGCTTTCAGGAAATGAACTTCGGTGAAGTCGATGGTGTCCCATTTGATGAACTTGAAGACAAGTGGGGAATGCTAGAAACCTTTTGGCAAAACCCAGCAAATCATCAACTGACTGGTGCAGAAAGTTTACAGAGCTTCCACGACAGAGTAACTCAAGCTTGGTCGCAACTTTTGAACAATCCAAGTGACAATATATTGTTGGTTACTCATGGTGGTGTGATTCGTATTCTGTTAGCGGAATGCCTTGATATCGATTGGAAAAATCCGAGTTTGTACTCGAAGTTATCGATAGAAAACGCGTCGATAACTCATATTCAAATCACTCAGTTTGCACAGAGTTTTATCAGCGTTAAATCGATAGGGCTGCCTGTTCTCTGAGTGTTCAAAAAACACAGTTTGAGAATTAACAATCTATTAGATCTGTAAATAGACACAGATCTAATAGATCGAAATATAAAGCGGCGTTCACAGCCGTTATACCTGATTGGTATTACTACCTACGTGAAAGGAATTTAGTCATGACAACACCGAGTTGGGATCTAAGCATTGCTTACAGCGATCTTAATGATGCAAAAATCGAACAGGACATTGAACTCATTCAGCAGTGTATTGAGCTGTTGAACTTACACGTTGAAAAGCGTCACATCATTCTAGCGATGCAAAATGCGATTCAGACTTCAGAAGCGGCAGGCACGTTACTCAGCACGATCAACACTTTTGCTAATTGCCACGCATCGGTTGACGCGACACACACAGAAGCGAAAGCACTGCTTGGTCGTGTTGCGAAGCTGAACTCTGAAATGGCTCAAGCGTTCAGCCCTTACGAAGACACGCTAATTCACGCAGAACTAGAATTTATTGATGCAGTATTAGAGCATGACAGCGCAGATGTAGCAGGACAACGCTTTGCTATCGAAAGTTCACGTAAGTTATCAAGCAGTCGACTCAGTGTTGCTGAAGAGCAGTTATTGGCAGCGATGAAGGTTGATGGGCGTGACGGATGGGGTCGTTTATACGATAACCTAACCGGTTCTTTAAAACTGTCGCTAAAGCTGGACGGTGAAGAGGAAGCTCTAGGTTTTTCACAAGCCGCGAGCTTGTTATACGGCAGCGAATTCGACAAACAAGAGCCGGCATGGCGCGCGGTTCAAGGCGCAATGAAAACGCATCAAGAGTCGTTTGCTTCGATTCTAAATGCATTGGCGGGTTGGCGACTAACGGAAAACAAAAAGCGCTCGAAAATTAGCGATGTGCATTTCCTTGCTCCAAGCCTACACGGTAGCCGCATTGTGCCAGAAACGTTAGACACCATGATGTCGGTAGCAAAAGCTAATCGAACGGTTGGCCAGAAAGCGGGTTTGTTGATGGCAAGAGTTCACGGCTTAGATGAAATGAAGCCTTGGAATCATTTAGCAGCAATGCCACCACTTGGTGACGCTGAATCTAAGATCTACCCATTTGATGAAGCTATCGAAGTGATCAAAACTGCGTTCGCTGAAGTAAATCCAGAGATGGCTGATTTTGTCGCTTTGATGGTTGAGAACGGTTGGATTGATGCCGCTCCAGCTGCCAATAAACGTTTAGGTGCGTACTGCACTAAATTTGCTGCGACACGCACCCCGCTTGTGTTCATGACATGGAGTGGTAGCCGCTCAGACTTAATGACATTAGCGCACGAGCTAGGCCACGCGTTCCACAACTGGGTGATGAAAGACATGCCGTTGTGTCAAACACGCTACCCAATGACGCTAGCAGAAACGGCTTCGATCTTTGCTGAAAACATCGTTCGTGACCATCTATTGAAGCAAGCAAAAACACGCAATGAGAAACTTGAAATGCTATGGGAAGAGCTTTCTTCTTCTTTGGCATTAATGGTGAACATTCCTGTGCGTTTTGAGTTTGAAAAAGCTTTCTACGAGCAGCGTGAAAAAGGTGAGCTAACGGCTCAGCAGCTGTGTGACTTGATGGAAACGACTTGGAAAGAGTGGTACGGCGATGCAATGACAGAAGCCGCCCCTTACTTCTGGGCGAGCAAGCTGCACTTCAGCATCTCTCAAGTAAGCTTCTACAACTACCCATACTTGTTTGGTTACCTATTCAGTAAAGGTGTTTATGCTCAGCGAGATGCGAAAGGCGAGCAATTTTACGGCGATTACGTGTCGTTGCTTCGTGATACAGGCAGCATGATGGCGGAAGAAGTCGTTCAAAAGCACCTGGGTATGGATCTGACTCAAGCGGATTTTTGGCAACAAAGCATCGACATGGTCAAAGTTCAAATCGATGAATTTGAAAGATTGCTCGATCAGGAAGATTAATTGATCTCAATCTGTTCATGGCAGGTAAGAGCTGTGTTAGCTTACGTGGCTCTTATCTTGCTGACATGACTTGAGAAAAGCTGAGACAACCAAAAGCTGCTTTAAATAGAGAAAGTTATTTGGAACAGATGTCGGTTAGTAAAATCAGCAGGTAATACAAAAATATATGGGTAGTATTTGTGAGTGATAACGGAGTTTCTATTGATAAGTGCGATCCTAGCAACACAATTTCTATGTACAATTTATTAACATACGGCCGTGCAATTAAGGAGTAGCGCATGACGAAGACCCTCTTTCGCCAATCATTTCTTTTTGACAGCCTAGATCTTGAGCAAGAAGTGGTTGCAGGACAGACCGTACTGAGTAACGGTGTTCAAATTAAGCTTCATCAACGCGGTGTATTGGAAGTGATTCCCGCAGAGTACAATTCTGAAACCAAGAATATCATCTTTTCAACAGGTGTTCATGGCGACGAAACTTCACCAATGGAGCTGATTGATAAGCTCATTGAGGATATTGAAACAGGCTTCCAAGTAGTGACAGCAAGATGTCTATTCATCATTGCTCACCCGGAAGCAACCAACGCGCATACTCGTTTTCTTGATGTGAATATGAACCGTCTGTTTGATGAAAAACAGCACGAAAGCAACCGAGAAGTGGATATCGCGAAGAACCTTAAGTACTTGGTGACTGAGTTTTACAAAGAAACGGTACCTGCCACTCGTTGGCACTTAGATCTGCACTGTGCGATCCGTTTGTCTAAGCATTACTCTTTCGCCGTAAGCCCTAAGGTTCGCCACGAAGTTCGCAGCAAAGCTTTGTTCGACTTCATCAACAGTGCTCACGTTGAAGCTGTGTTGTTATCGAATGCGCCAACGAGCACTTTCAGTTGGTACAGCGCTGAAAACTTCGAAGCCCAAGCACTGACAATGGAGCTAGGGCAGGTAGCAAGAATTGGTGAGAACCAACTTGATAAGCTAACTGCTTTCGATTTGGCAATGCGCAATCTGATTGCTGAAATAGAACCAGAGCATTTGCCGAAGAAAACCATAACATATCGCGTAAGCCGAACGATTGTTCGTTTGCACGATGACTTTGATTTCATGTTCTCTGATGACGTGGAGAACTTTACCGCGTTCAAGCACGGAGAAGTGTTTGGTCATGATGGTGATAAGCCATTGATGGCGAAGAATGAAAACGAAGCAGTGGTATTCCCAAATCGTAACGTGGCTATCGGTCAACGAGCGGCCTTAATGGTGTGCGAAGTTGAAACACGATTCGACCACGGTCAGCTTGTGTACGATTAATACCGAGTCGAGTTATAGCAACGAAAACAACCTCTCAACTGGTTGAAATATCAAGGTTCACATTACGGTGTGAGCCTTGAGTTTATTTAGGGATACAGGTAAGGTTACGCGAACAATTTCAAAGTAGCTTGATATGGATTTCCAACAACTTCTTCACCAAAAACAGCGCAAATGGACCCGAGCCATTTATCTGATGACAGCACTGCTTGTCACGCTGAGTGCGATTTACCTAATGGTTGGCGATCTCTTCATTTCCCCTCTGGACACCTTGTCCACGTTAGAACAAAAACTACTGATTGATTTACGCTTACCTCGATTATTAGCAGCGATTGCGATCGGGGCAGGGCTAGCTGTATCTGGCGCAAGCTTACAAGTCTTATTAGGCAACGTATTAGCAGAGCCCGGTGTGCTCGGCATTTCTGGTGGTGCAAGCTTGGCGATGGTTATCGTACTGTTCTTCTTGCCGTTTGCTCCTACCCCAGAACTGTTCATGATTGCCGCCGTTTTAGGGTCACTTTGTTTTACCGTGATTCTAGTGAGCATGGTAAAAACCATGCGACTCACCACGGCTAAATTACTGCTAGTGGGCGTCGCGTTAGGCATTCTTTCTGGCGCGATGGTGACATGGGCGTTCTATTTTAGTGATGACTTAAGTCTACGCTTATTGATGTATTGGCTGATGGGCAGCTTAGGTGGCGTCACTTGGTATCAACACTCGCTCACGTTGGTGATGATCCCCGTGATTATTTGGCTGTGCCTGCAAGGTAGTAAGCTAGATAAGTTAATGATTGGCGAAACGCATGCCGCACAGTTAGGCGTAAACGTACCGAGATTGCGCTGGCGTCTAATTTTCGCCGTGTCTATTTTAGTCGGCTGCGCGGTAGCTTTAGGTGGCGTGATCAGCTTTGTTGGCTTGGTTGTGCCACACTTGTTGCGTTTAGCGATTGGTACTGATAACAAATACCTTCTTCCTTTGTCTGCCGTTGCTGGCGCTGCGTTGTTGGTGTTTGCTGATATCTGTGCAAGAACCTTATTAGATTCCGCAGAGCTGCCTTTGGGTGTGATGACCACCAGTATCGGTGCGCCTATCTTCATTTGGATGTTAATTAAAAATCATGATTCAAATTAAGAGCCTGAGCGTCGGCGCTCGTTTATTACCACTATCATTTGAGCTCAAGCAAGGGCAGGTGACTCACGTTATCGGCCCTAATGGCAGCGGTAAAAGTACCTTGCTCGAAGCGATATCTGGAATTGGTGATGGTTACAAAGGCGATATAAAGATCGACGGGCAGGATTTGTCGGAGCTGTCTTTACAAGATTTATCATTGCATCGCGCTTACTTGTGCCAAAGCGCAAGGCCAGCCTTCAACTTAGAAGTGTTCCAATATCTTGCATTGTCACTGCCAGGCTCCTCACACGGCCTTGATGCTGAAATCAACGCAGCTTTGGAAGAAATCAGCCAGATGCTAGACATTGCAGACAAACTTCATCGCTCAATTCAGACACTGTCTGGTGGTGAATGGCAACGCGTACGTTTGGCGGGAATGTGCCTGCAAATTTGGCCGACACTTAACCCATACGCGAAGCTGCTGATCCTCGACGAACCCGCAGCTCCGTTGGATATTGCTCAAGAAGCCTTGTTGTACAAGCTTATCGAACGAGTGGCTGAGAAGGGCATTGCGGTTATTATGGCTAACCACGACCTGAACCGAACCTTGAGGCATGCCGACCAAGTACTGCTGCTCGAAAAGGGCGTACTACAAGCATCTGGCAGTGCAGAGCAAGTGCTTGTGCCTGAACAGCTAGAATCCGTATTTAACACGCAAGTAAAAAGCATCTCGGTCGACAATCAAACTTATCTGCTGTTTGGTTAACTTAAGCTCATCAATACAAGGCAATCTATATGTTTAGATATATTCAACGACGACGAATCAAGAAAGTAATCAAATCACTTTCTGCAAAGTTGGTGAAAGCGTACGGAAGCAGTGACTTTTTCTCTATTGGGCAAGTAGAAACGAGTTCATGTGAATTAAGTAAGCGCCAACAACTGGTTGCCTTAGCATTGTTTGCTGATCCACAAGACCTTGCTGCTGAAATTGCTCCAGCCATTCAATTGCTGCGTAATAATGTGTCTAATGACTTCTTCGGTGGTGAGGAATATAACGCGCGTGATGTACTTAATTTGTTGGGCGGTGGCGGTTGGAAGGGCGGTCGTATGGACGATGATATGTCGAATCGATTTGGCATGAATAGCCGCTATTAGTTTAGCTCGTTCAAATTAACGTTTAATGATTTATCCATTTATAAACGTATACGCTCAATAGCTTAGCGACTTTACAGCAGTCTCAACAACGTAATAATAATGATGATAAAAAGCACTCAATATCATTATTTATGCGAGCGTTTCACTCCAATTAATTCAATGAAAAAATACCTTCCTAGCGATCTATTTTCTTAGGGAATGCGTAATTTTTGTCGGTAAAAATTGATAATTCGAACCAATATCATCTATCTACAACGCATTTGTTTGAGTTGTGTGATGCTGATTCCTATTAATATAAAACCCGCTGTTATTGATAAAATTGACGTATATATTTTTCGTTGTTCTTTAAGTCGGAAACTATAAACCTTCGAATTACGGTGCTGGTTGGTTAGTAACCAATTGGTTTTGTGTTTAGGGTAAAATAATAGAGAGTGGGAAAGTGACAACAATAAATAATAATATTCTAAAAATAGCAGTGGGTATGGCTATGCTATCGAGTGTGCCGTCAGTGGCAAATGCTCATGGTTGGTCTGAGTTTCCAAGCGCGCGTCAGAACACGTGTTACGAGCAAGGCGGGATTTGGTCGGGTACACCACCTAATGCTGCGTGTGCTCAAGCAAAAGACATTTCGGGTTCATACCCGTTTGTTCAACGTAACGAGTACGCGAAAAATGTCCAAGATTTCAATAATATCAATGCTGTAAAAGCGGCGATTCCTGACGGCACGTTATGTTATGCCAACGATTCGCAAAAACGCGGCATGGGTGCGCCTCATACTGGTTGGACTCGTACCGAGCTAAATACTGGTACGTTTGAATATGTATTCAATGCGACAGCGCCACACAACCCTTCTTTCTGGGAGTTCTACCTAACGAAACCAAACGCGGACCTAAGCAAAGGCCTAGCGTGGGGAGACTTAGATCTTATCCAAGAAGAGGGTAACGTTCCGGTTAATGGCGGCAAGTACCGCATTAATGTCACTATTCCTTCAGACCGTTCTGGCGATGCGATTCTATTCGTTCGTTGGCAACGTGATGATGCTGCGGGCGAAGGCTTCTACAACTGTTCAGACATCACTATCGCGGGTGGCACAACCCCTCCACCAGAGCCTACACCTCAACCTGATCTAGTCCGTGGCGACCTGTTTGTTTCTGACCAGTTTGGTACGCCAGAAATTGGTGATACGGTTAAGTACGACATCATCAACAAGTACGGTGAAGTCGCGCGTAGCTTCGACATCGTTATCGACGCTTCAAACGTTAACGATTGGGCTCGCTTGTTGGCTTCAGAGATTAACGGCTGGCACGAAGAGTTTAAAGATGGCGCGATCTTCATTGGTGATTGGCACGCTGAAATGCAGCACTACATGTACTTCCAAAACGATCCTTCACGTAACTTCTTTAACTCAAAAGATAGCCGTGCTTCTGGTCAGTTAACGCTGATTGATGGTGGCGACGGTGGTGTTGAACCATTAAAAGGCGACATCTACGAGCTAGTGAAGAGTGACAACGTAGTGAATGCTGGCGACAAAGTTGTAATTGCAACAAGCGAAGCGGCGACATTGACTCAAACTCAAGGTACTTCTGTAAGCATTCAAAATAACGGCACGGCTTCTATCGTAGTTGATACCACTGGCATCACTGCAAACGAAACTTTATCGTTTATGGCTAGCTCGATTGAAAGCGACAGTTTTGAAACCTTCACTTTTGAAGTAATTGCTGATGAAGGTGGCGTAACACCAGACCCAGACCCTACGCCAGATCCAGGTACGTGGGACTCATCAGCGACTTACCTTGGTGGCGAAGTCGTGACTTACTCGAACCAGTCATGGAAAGCACAATGGTGGGTTCAAGGTGGTACTAACCCTAAAGCGACTTACGAAAATGACAAATGGGGCGTTTGGCGTCCAGCCAACTAATCTTAACTATTGTTAGTTAATTAGCCTTGCAATAATAACCAAGACACCACACTTTTTGACGAGTGTGGTGTCTTTTTTAGCGTCTGCATTTGCGGTTTTGAATGTCATCAGCCTAGAAAAAGTGATTCAGGAACGGAGTCTTAATCACTCAGCACGGCTCTATAAGAAGATGAGAGTTATATAGAAAACAAGAGCTATATAACGTTTTGTAATGTGTTGAAGAATTATTTCAGAATAAGGTTTTCTTTAATCTCATCGTTAAGATACCCCTGATCAAAATCTGGTGTCATAAATTCGACGGAGGAGGAGTCTAGATAGCTGGTTTCTAGATGACTCGGCTCTAGATAATGGGGGTCTAAGTGATCAGCACTTACGTAGGTGGGAATCGCAGAAAACAAAACGATACTGATCGCTGCAGCGATATTAATGGCTTTGTTGCGTTGAGGAGTCATTTTCATAGTAGTGCCCTCGAAAGGTGGGCAAATCCATCTGCCTATGAGAATTGAATCTGAGATGTTTAGAAGTCGTAAGACAAACCAAGCGTAATGATATTGTCGTTGTCGATCGGGCCCATCGATTGGCCGTTCAAGTAAAGGTCACCTTCGTTGGTATTGAAGTAGGTGTATTTCACGTAGGGTGTCCAGTCGTCGATGCTTTTAGAGAGAACGACTTCGTGCTCATTGGTACGGTAGTCGCCTTGATGAAAGATTACGTTGTCATCGTTGTGGGTAAACCCGCCATTGGATCCATCACTGTTTTCGTGAGTGTATTGATAAGCTAAATCCCAGCCTGCGAGTGAGTACCCCGCACCGGCGATGAACTTATTGGTGTTGATCGTGGTGTCGCTTACATTCTCGAGTACTTGCCCTGACTGGTTATATCCCAATCCACCGAATACATTGAAGTTGTCGTTCACTTGATAATCGATAATACCTTCGATTAATAACTCTTCACCGTTGTCCCATTTACCGAGTTCACCGTATAGGTTGAACGTGAAGGATTCGCTGATGTGAAAGTCGTGTCCGTAACCCGCGGCTAGCCAACCCTGGTCATCAAAACCTATATAGACTTGTCCATTTTCTGAGGTATCGATTAATGCGCCAGCTTCTGTGGTGTAGACACCGTTATCAGCAGCATTAGAGGCAACGTTTTGTTCGATGTAAACTTGAGTCGAAGTCGCAAACGCTGCGCTGCTGAGTAACGTAAGTGGTAGAGCAATAAGGTTAAGTTTTTTCATGGATTCTCCAGTGTCGTTCTATTGAATTAACTTGCTAGAGAGTATGTGATTAAACTGAATTTATATTAATAGGGTTAACTTTAGTTAAAACCTCAGTTTCATTTATGTTTCCTTAATGCTGATTTGATTGCTTCACGGGTTTTGATGTGCTGTTCGTCTTTAGCGTAGCGGCGGTGATAGAGCATTCGAAACGTGATCGGTCTTAATTTGATGGGGATAGGGTGAACGCGTAAGCCAAGCGCTGGTGCAAGCATTTCTGCAAAAGAGCGAGTAGAAGCGGCGATATAATCTGTCGTGCTTGCCAAAATCAGCATGCTTGAAATTGAGCTGGTTTCAATTCTGACTTTTCTCGGCTCGATATCGCTCTCTGATAAAAACTCGACCGTGTTCATGTTGGCGCGTTTGATCTTGAGCGCAATATGTTCCTCTTGGAAATACTCTTCTTTACTTAGTGTCTCACCAATTCGAGGGTGGTTGATTCGAGTCAGACACACGGGCTCCTCATCGACGATGGTTTCTTCAATCAATGAGTGTTTCTTACTCGAAAGTACATCAATGACGATATCTACTTTTTGTGCAGTAAGCGCATCAAACAGTTCTTCCTCTTCGAGTGGCGCTTCCGTAAAGCTTACGCCTTCAACCTGGCTAACGAAATGAAGCAAGCTCTCTGTGCAATAGACTTTAAGGTCATTCTTTTGCTGCTCAACCGTTCCAATGATGTTCAATGGGTCTTCTATCTTATTAGCGAGTGATACCGCTGCTCCAGTAGGCGCGATACCTCGTCCTTCTCTCACAAATAAAGCCTTGCCCACGACACCTTCGAGTCTCTTAATCGCCGCGCTTACCGCGGGTTGAGAAATATCGAGCTGCTCTGATGCCACGGTGATAGAGCTGTGTTTGTAAACGGCCAAAAATGTCGTCAGTAGATTAAGGTCCAAATTCAGTTCCCTCTATTCTTATTGCCACTCATCCAAATCATGGTGGAGTCGTTATTAACTCATAAATGAAATGGAGGTTTTAAGTAAAGTTTACACTATATATCAAGGTTCTGTTTATTAATAAACTTGTTTGTATCGGAGTGAGGAAGGAACTTCATTCATTTACTAAATACTCAGACCGATAGGTGAAACTATGAGAACTTTCGCAAAATTATCAATCATCTCTTCAGCAATGATCATCACGACCACCGCTTTTGCTGCTGACCCAATGATGCAATACAACACCAAGCAAACTAACTCTGATATTCAAAAACTCGAGAAATTTGAATATCACGAGGGTGAAACCCTTGAAGAGTATCTGAGCACTCAACCTAAGGGGAACTTGTATTCTTCAGAAGAAGAAGTGCTTTCTGTGTTAATGGGCGGTGTAAACAATGGTGACTATCGCAAAGAAACCAATTCAGGTTGGAAAGAAGGCCTGATGTTTGAGGGCATTGCACCTTATGGCGATCACATGGTGTCGGGCGCCAACTGGTTCCCACGCACTGAAGAAGTTCAACCGGATGAAATGCGTGTCACGTTCATGGGGACATCACCAATGATTCGCCCGGGGCAGGCAAACACCTCGATATACGTCGAATTGGGTAACGGCTCTAACTTTGTCTTTGATTTAGGTGAAGGATCAATTGCGAACTACGTAGCGGCGGGTGTCGCGATGAATGAACTCGACCATATCTTCATTACTCACTTACACGTAGACCATTACGGCTCGTTACCTTACCTGTATCAATTTGGTGGTTGGAATGGTCGCTGGGAAAAGCCGCTTAACATTTATGGTCCGAGTGGTGCGACTCCAGAATATGGCACTCGTCATATGATTGAAGGCATGCAACAAATGTTGAACTGGCACACCGATGCATTTGATGTGTTCCCATCAGGCAACGACATTGTGGTTCACGAGTTTGATTTCCGCGACGACGGTGGCGTTATCTATGACCAAGACAATGTGGAAGTGATTCACTGGCGACGCAGTCACGCAAAAGATGGCGCGTCTGGTTACCGCTTGAATTGGACTCAAGATGACGGCCGAGTGCTTTCATTTGTTTGGACAGGAGACGGTCGCCCAACAGAGTTGGATTTGAAATACGCAAAAGGTGCAGACTTGTTCATTACTGAGCTGCAAACCGAAACGTTTGGTGTGTCTTCGATTATTCAAGGTGTACCGCCATTCTTAGCACGTTACACCGTTGATACTCACCATACACCAGCGTACGCGGCGGGTTATGTGGCGAATGAAGTACAACCGCGCTTGTTCATGACAACGCACATGACATTCGACCCATATCTCAATGAGGAAACCGTTGCAGAGGTTCGCCACCATTGGCAAGGGCCTTACCACTTCGGTGCGCCAGATGGCATTGTCGTTAACATGACTAAAGATAATGCGTGGGTTCGTGAAGGTATTTTACCTGATTTCCCGAATGCGCGAGCGCCACAATTTGATATGGCCGATGGGTCTGACTTTAGAATCCCGCTGCCGAAAAACAGCCGTGAAGACATACAAGAACAAGAGATTCGTGATTTAGAGTTGGATCCAAAACTGTACTATCCAGAAGGCTACCACCCAGAGCTGTTAACTGAGTGGCCAGTCGACCGTGACATCGTGATCCCAGCTGAACAAGTACCAGAAGCAATGAAGCAAGGTATGAACACCAAGCAAGAATACATGGATAGAGTGCGTGCTCACCACAACCTTGAGCGCAAGTCGGTAAGTCGTCCAACTGAGCCTGGTGAAGGAGCAGGAACCGACAACAAATAGGGTATTTGCAGTGAGGGCTGATATTGCCCTCACATCCTAAAAAGTTAGGTAAATAAACCCATTCTCTTACTCAATCATAAAAACTATTGCTTACAACATCTTTGCTTAGAATATCTGGAGTTCATTATGAAAAAATCAATTTTAGCGGTCGTCATTCTATCTTTAGTGTCAGCGTCTGTTTTCGCTAACGGACAATCCAATGCTCACAACTATCAACCTGGTGCGACGAATAACTCAGAACGTTTAGCGGATATTGATCCTAACTACGAACTGACCTTACCTTCAGAAAAAGAAGGCTACACCATGTATGACAACCAATCCATGTCAGATGGCGGGACCTACACAACGTATGTTAAACCGAATCCTTCCGATGCAATGCATGTCGCCGATGAAGGCTCACTAAAAATAACGCATGGAGAAGGTGGTGTCATTATGACGGAATACACCACAAAGAATGGCCAACACACGTTTTCAGTGATGTGCGGCTACACCTCGGGTCCATCGTACTGGGCTGACGGAAAACCAGCGAAGGTATGTGAAGAGGCGCAAGCACTAGCGGTTGCATTGGAAGCAAAAGGTGAATGGGAGGTGAAGCCAATGACTTACACCATCGCACCAGCAAGAATCGTAGTTGATAAGTGATTTTTGTCTATAGAACGCTCGTTATATCGAGCCTCGTTATCCAATCATATTGATTATTTGTAGTGAGACAGAGGGGTACTCAGGCTGAAATGGTCTTGAAGTTCCCCTTAACTTAGCTCATCTCACAAGAAGCTAAGTCAGCCAACTAATCAAATTTGTATTCGAAAATACAGAAGGTCTATCCCATGAAAAATACCATTAAGCTACTGGCTATCGCATGTGTTTTACTTACTCCAATGCATGTCGCCGCTGCCGAACATAATCATAGTCACAATCATTTTAACCCTGAATTAGAGAAACTTGGCGACGATATTATTGGTCTAACCGTGTGTTACAAAAATGGTCATCTATCAGATGAGAATCAAGAGCCTGCGTTTATGAACCTTATCAACCATGCCAATGTCGAGGGTGAGGAGTTGGGGATGTACTACATGGATAAGTTGGGTCCTAAAGCGGAGCAAATTATGAGTGATGACGACGCTCGTCGCTTATGGACTCAAGATTATTGTGCTGATTTGACTGACACTTATTTGGATTCAGATAAGTTAGCTCAAAGATCAAATGAACATCAAAGTCATTCACACGGCCACGATCATGGACATCACCATAATCACGATCACCATGGACATGGTGACTTGACACCGGAGGTACTTGAGCAAGATATTGAGAGAGGGCGTTTACTCAGTATCAATTAAGCCCAATAAGATAAGTTCATCTAACCTATTGTTAAATATTCACTATTTGATAGTGTGTCTAGGTGCACATTAAGGATGTGTTTCATATTTAGCGATGAAAATAGTAGGAGTTGCGATGAGTATTATAGTGAGACGGTCTGAACCGTCAGATGCAAAGGGAATAAAAGAAGTTTACGAATGCACTAATGCTTATACCGGTACGCTGCAACTCCCAAATCCATCTCTGGAAAGCTGGCAAAAACGAATCTCTAATATGCCTGATAACGTGTACTCGTATGTCGCGATGATCGACGATGAGATTGTTGGCAACTTGGGAATGGAAGTGTGCGTGAATCCAAGAAGACGACATGTGGCTTCATTTGGTATGGGTGTTAAAGACGATGTGCTAGGCAAAGGTGTGGGTAGTCAGCTGCTCGCGACCGCGATCGACTTGTGTGATAACTGGATTAACATCAAGCGAATGGAGTTAACGGTATACACCGATAATGAAAGAGCGATCAGCCTGTATAAGAAGTTCGGTTTCGTGATTGAAGGAGAGTCCGCAGGGTTCGCTTTCAGAAATGGCGAATATGTGGCGGCTTATCATATGGCTCGACTGGTATAGCATTTAGCTACGATTAACACACAGCTACGATTAACACAGTTAGAATTAACTGACAGATAATAAAACGCCACGTTATTTAAACGTGGCGTTTGCTATTTTGGTGCGCTGGTGCTTTAAAGAGCTACAGCCATAACCTTAGTTCAGTCGTAAACTTAGTTAAGCCGTTAGTGGCTCAAGGTTCGCAGGACGGTAGTGTACAGATTTTAGTACTTTACCTTGGCGAACTGTCTTGCCTTCCGATACGAAATCTTCCGCACACTTAGCGATGATGTATTCGCCTTTTTGAACCGCCATCAGCTTGATGTTCTGCTCAGCATAGAAAGCTTCTGTTTCAGCATATTCAGTTTCGTTGCGACATACTTTGCTCATGTTGCTTGAGTGTACTTCGTCCCAGCAAGGTAAGAAGTCAATTGAGCGGTTTTTAGAAACATTCAACAGTAGGTCGATCAGGTAGCTGATTGCTAGGTTGTCTTCAACCTTAGCTTGGCCAAGGTGAACCAGACGTCCCATCAAAACATAAACGCTGTCTACGATAGCGTCCGCTTGTTCGATTTTAGAGTCAGCTTCTGCAAGTTCTGTTAGCTCTTCGATCGCTAGAGAGGTATGTAGCGTATCGCCTTTTTCGTCCATTGTTTCAGGAGCAGCAACCGGCAGATCAAAAGTACTGCGGAACTCTTCAATGTCGCGGTAAAGGTGATCGTAGATTTCTTGGTTTAGTTGAGAAAGGTTCATATTCCTATCCATTTTGTTTCGTTAATGGATCATTTTAACAAAGGTAGTAATGGGGTGCTAACGCAAAGTGGAAGAACGCAACTTTTATTCATTGGACCAATGAGGTATTTTGCATACAAACTAATTGATTATTATGTTTTTTTACACTTTACTCTTCTTAATATACGAAATATTAATGTTGCCATTAATGTCAGCAGTAGTGGAATCCCATTTATGAACCAAGCCAGTGAAAGCGAAATTGTTATACGCCGCTTGTATCAAATCACCAATGATTATCGAAAGGGCTTCGATATTCAGATCGCTCAGCTGCTTATTATGGGGCTTGAACGCTTCAACCTTGATATTGGTATCTTATCGAAAGTAGATGGCAACACTTATCTAGTAGAACATTGCGTGACTCCAGAAGGTGTCGACTTAAAAAGCGGTGACATGTTCGACTACCGTTCGACGTATTGCGAAATTACCTGCAAGTCGAGTGGCCCTATCTGCATTGAACACTGCGGTAAACACAAAATCTACGCGAGACATCCTGCTTACCAATCCTTTGGCTTAGAATCTTACATTGGCATTCCCATTTTCGTCGACGACGAGCTCTATGGCACTCTAAATTTCTCGAGTGGTAATCCGTATTATCGCGAGTTCAAAGAGTTTGATATTGATGTAATGAAGTTGATGGCCTCGTGGATCGAAGTGGAATTGGTTCGAAGACAACAAGAGCATAAGCTGCAAGAGTTGAACGAGAAGCTAGAATACCAAGCTCTGTATGATCCTCTCACTCATCTACCGAATAGACGTTGCTTGTTTAAAACGTTGAATGCAGAAGTGGAGCAGTTAAAAGGATCTTTAGGAAAGGGAACCTTGGCGGTTGTCGACATCGATTTCTTTAAACAGGTCAATGACACTTATGGCCACCAAATGGGTGATGTTGTCTTAAAGAAAGTGGCGAACGTGCTGAGCAATAACACTCAAGAAGGTGAGTTTGTGGCGCGCTTTGGTGGCGAGGAGTTCATTCTTTGGTACCCAAATAAAACCCCAAGTTGTGTTGAAGATAAGTTCATGACTCTTTTGCAAGAGATGAAGAAAATCACGCTTGATAGAAAGCCAGTCACTATATCAATCGGTGCGTGTCATTTTGAGTTGAGTACAGGGGATACCAAAGGGGAAAGGATGTCGGCGTTAGATAAGCTCATCAAAGTTGCCGATGAGTGTCTGTACATTGCGAAACAAAATGGACGAGATCAGTTCATTTCTCGTCCATATCATCAAGAGCGCTCAGGAATATGAGCCATCTTGTTAGCGATTAGCTGAACGATTAACTAAACAAGTAAGGGAACAGTTGACGGCGTTCTTCTGGCGTTAAAGACTCAACTCTTGCGATGTTGGTGTCTGGGATCGCTTCAGGGTTAGGGTAGTGCTTCAGTACCTTTTCCATGCTTGCTTCACGAATCAAATGGTAAACAGGGTATGGAGAGCGATTCGTTAGGTTTTCATCGTCTTCTGGATCCGCACCACCAAAGCAATAGTCAGGATGGAACGTTGCCACTTGGTAAACGCCTTCCCAGTCTTGCTGTTTGATCAACGCTTCAACCCAATCAATGAACATGTTGTAGTCGAAGAAATCTTGCAGCATGTTAGGAACCACCACTAAAGTCGTCTCTAATTCAGCAACTGGCGTATTATCTAACTCTACGAAATGCGTCATGATGTCTTCCAGTAACGCTTCTTCCGTATTCGCTTCACTCACAAAGATCTTAATCTGTTTATTACGTTGTGGCTTGGCTGCGAATGGGCACAGGTTTAGGCCAATAACGACATCGTCTAACCATTGTTTAACTTGGTCGTGGATGGTTTGAAGATCTGTGCTTTGAGTGTTCGACATAACAGGTTCCGAAATGAAATTTTGCGTAGGATATCAGAACGGACGTTAATCAAAAGCAATAATTGAGTTACAAACTCAGTCGTAGTTATGCTTGTGCGAGTTTGGAAGTCGATACTTGTAGCTGTTTCAACTGATAGACCCAAGCAAATATCGCGACATAGAAGATTGAACCACCTGCAATCACGCCATTCCAACCGAACAGTTGCCAGCAATATAAAAGCAAGAATCCACCTAAACTACCGCCAATATAATAGTGAACCAGATAGAGCGCGGTCGCTGTCGCCTTAGCGCTCGGTGCTTTTTGACTCACCCAAGAGTAGGCAAGAGTGTGGGCAAAGAACGCACCGCCACTAATCAATAACAAGCCAGCTAACATGAACGGGACTTTATCGACCGCAGAAACCAGCATTCCAATTAAGCTAATGCACACGCCCATCAAAATTCCGTTTAACGGATCAAAGCGAAGTGTCCATTTGTTTGATAGCTTAGAGCTGACCGTACCGGCCAAGTAACATAGGAATATCAGCGAAGCTAAACCTACAGGCACTGAATGAGGCGCAGAGACTAGCCTAAAGCCCATCACCGAGTACAGGTTAACGAACAGAGCAAAGTTAGCACCCCCAATCAACATCGCGAGCCACAGTGTACGGTTTTTTAAGTGCATTACAACGGAGCGGTTGTGATGAAAGAACAGCCCTTTTTGAGGTTTGAAGTTCTGTTGGTCAGGTAGGCGATAGGCAATAAATAGTGCACCAAGCAATGAACCGACAACGAAAAACAGTACAGTTGCATGCCAATCGAAATAGTCTGTAATTAAGCCGCCTAATACACGTCCGAAGATTCCACCCAATGAGTTGGCCGCAATATAACCTCCAATCGCGACAGCAAAGGCTTTGGGTGTTAACTCCTCAACCATATAGGCAACCGCCACGCCTGCAAAAGCTGCGACCGCAATTCCCATGAATGCTCGGGCAATAACGAGTTGCAACAAGGTAGTCGTGAACACCATGCTTAACCCTATTAATGGGATAGCGAACAGACTGAACAGAATAATGGGTTTACGACCAAAGGTTTCAGAGGCAATTGCCCAAGGTACCAAGCTAATCGAAAGGCCGAGTGTTGTAGCAGCAAATAACCAGTTGATCTGAGTTTCAGATACTTGGAAGTGCTCCGCCATGTGCGGCAAGATAGGCTGAAAGAGGTAAAGGTTACAGAAAATGATAAATGAACCAATCGCCAATGATTGAGTGATACGTTTGTATTGAGGACTGCCTTTATCAAACATTTACGTTGTGCCTGCGCGAGTTAGTAAGCTATTTGTGAACAAGTTATCAGTACAGGTGTGATTAAAGAAATATATTAAAAATATCACCTCTATATATTAAATATATCGCCATGCTTGAATCAAAACCACTTCGACATTTTCTGGCTGTTGCTCAGTTTGGTAACTTCACCCAGGCGGCCAAAGCGCTGCATATCGCACAGCCTGCATTGAGTATCTCCATTAAAAAACTAGAACAGACACTAGAGTTGATTCTATTTCGTCGAGGCGATAAATCCGTCACTTTAACGGAGGAGGGCAAAGTACTGTTTGAGCATGCAAAGCGAATCGCCCAGCAGTTTGATGATGCTCAGCTCGCGATGAATGAACTAAAGGGGCTAGAAAAAGGCGAGGTTCGATTAGGCGCTCCAAGTATGATGGGCAGTTACTTTTTCCCCCAAGTAGTGATGGCATTTAAAAGCCAATACCCAAACCTAAAGTTGACCTTGATTGATGCTGGCACCGCATCTATTCGTGAAATGCTGTTAAACGGCGAACTCGATATTGGCGTAATCAACCATGAAAACGTGCCTGATGATCTTGAAACTGACCACCTGTTAAGCTCAGAAATGTTAGCTGTAGTTGGCAAAGATCACCCACTGGCAACGCAACCATCCATCACCTTTGAAGAATTTTTTGCTCAAGAGCTGATCATGTTCAAATCGGGCTACTTCCACCGCGATTTTATCGATGCGACTTGTAAGAAGTACAATCTCGATATGACCATTGCGTTCGAAACCAATTTATTGCCAATGATTCTTTCTATCGTGAAGCGAGAGTTTGCCATCACCGCGTTGCTTAGCTTGGTGACAGAATACGAGGAAGATGTCGTAGGCGTGCCATTTAAAGACCCTGTGAAACTGAACCTATCTTTGGCGTGGAGAAAGGAAGGGTATCTGTCAAAAGCAGACCGAACCTTTATTGATTTCGTTAAGCGGTATGTGTGATTTAGTAAGATTTAAATAAACAAAGCCCGAACATCCTAGATTGGATATTCGGGCTTTGTTGTATAGAAGTATGACTGGCTCAGAGCACGTTAGGTGTTCTTTGAGTTATACATCTTATCGAAGTTTTTCTGATTCCAGCCGACCATCACTTGATCGCCGATTTTAAGCACGGGGATAGAACGAGCACCCATTGCTTGCAATTCTTTACGGCCACGCTGCATCTTTGCATTCGTCAGGCGGTAAACAATTTTCTTAGAGTCTAAATACCTTTGGGCATCTTTACAGTGCGGGCATTTGTCTGCGACGTACAATACAACACGTTTCATTTTTTCATTCTCTTGGTGAATCTCGCTAAAGTGTAACGAATCCTAGGTGATTAGAAAAGTGTGATCAGTTACACTATGCGGCTCAATTTTCAAGACCACAACGTATTGTCGTGGTGTAACTTGTACGGTCTTTCAGCATGCATCCTTCTTTACGCTATATTCAAGGCTATCCTAAGCACATTCTTGATCCTGTTGCTCAACTTGTAGAGTCGGGTAAATTGGTGCCTTGGTTTGAAGCTCGCTACCCAAAGAATCATGAAATAAAAAGCGAGAAAGCCCTGTTTGACTATGCGATTGAGATAAAAAATCGCTACATGAAAAAAACACCACCGATCAGCAAAGTGATTTACGACGGCAAGATACACCTAATCAATAATGCGTTAGGTCTGCATTCTTACGTTGCTAAGAATCACGGTGGAAAGATCAAATCAAAGAATGAAATTCGTATCGCCAGTGTTTTTAAAAATGCACCAGAACCTTTGCTAAGAATGCTGGTGGTACACGAACTGGCGCATATCAAAGAGAAAGAGCACGACAAAGCCTTTTACCAACTATGCTGTCACATGGAACCGGAATATCATCAACTTGAGTTGGATGCCCGTTTATTCATGATGTATTTAGATTTAAAGAAGTAGCCCAATGAGCCAATCACAAAATAGAACGACGCTAAGCCTGTCGAAAAACAGCACTTCATCAGCAAAAACAAAAGACAACCAAGCTGATGTTAAGCCAAGTACAGCTAAGCCAAGCAGCGACAAGCGTATTTCTACAAAGAACACATCTGATAAAAGCCGCAAGAATAGCGCACCTAAAGGCGCGGGCAATAACAAAGCAAAGCGACCTTTTGCAAAAGACAGTAAAGGGAAGCAAGGTGCAAATAAAGGATCATCGAATAAGGGTTCTTTCAATAAAACGGCTTTTAACAAGAACGCAGCTCAGAAAAGACGCTCGGCTGAAAAACCTCAAGGTGGATTACACCCAAGAAACCAGCACACTGGCCGCTATAACTTCGAGTTACTAGTTGCAGCCTTGCCTGAGCTAAAAGAGCATCTGATCAAGAATCCGGTTGGCGAAGACACCATTAATTTCTCTGATCCATTGGCCGTTAAGCTACTCAACAAAGCTTTGTTGTCGCATCACTATGGCGTTAAACATTGGGATATTCCTGCTGGTTACTTGTGCCCGCCAATTCCTGGTCGTGCAGACTACATTCACAGAGTGGCCGACATCCTTAATAGCGATGGCCAAGGTGAACCCTATAACCACGCGTCTGTGAAAGCATTAGATATTGGTGTCGGTGCAAACTGTATCTACCCAATCATTGGTGCGACAGAGTATAAGTGGCGTTGTACAGGGACAGATGTTGATTCAGTCTCCATCAAAACAGCGAACTTCATAGCGGAAAGCAACCCTAATCTAAAAGGTAAGATCCGCGCTCGCCTACAAGCTGACTCTGAATCTATCTTTAAGGGCGTGATTAAGGATAATGAACGTTACGATGTCACTATTTGTAATCCTCCATTCCACAGCTCTCTTGAAGAGGCTGAAAAGGGGTCACAACGTAAACTGGATAATCTAGCGGCGAACCGTGCTAAGAAAGCCGGTCAGTCATTCAAGCCTGAAACGAACAAGAAGCCAGTTAAGTTAGATAAATCAACTAAGCAAGCTAAACCAACCTTAAACTTTGGTGGTCAAAAAGCCGAGCTTTGGTGCCCAGGTGGTGAAGCCGCTTTCATTATGAAGATGGCAAGAGAGAGTCAACTTTTTGCTACTCAAGTTTTGTGGTTTACGACATTGATTTCTAAGAAAGACAACGTCGATATGGTTCGTTCAGAACTGGGTAAGCTGCGAGCGAAACAAGTAAAAGTCGTCGAGATGTCACAAGGCCAGAAGGTAAGTCGCTTTATCGCATGGACCTTTATGGATGACGAACAAAGACAAGAGTGGATCGCGCTAAAATAGCGGCTGCACTTAGTTAAGATATTAAGCTGAAATACGGACGGGCTTGTTGTTAACGCAACAAGCCCGTTTTTTTTGTGTTTTGCATATAACCTAAGCAGAAAGCAACTCATCTAACTTACTCTGATATTTCTGCTCTAGAGCTTTGTTACCTGCTTTGTTTTCGAGATCGACCAAGATTTTAAGCGATGGAATTTGATAGCCATAACGCTGGTGGAATTTGAATAAACGGATTCGAGCGTCATTGTAATCGGCGTCACTCACTTCAATTTTTGATAACTGTAGTATCGATTTTACGCGGTTTGGATCGTGGTCAATCGCTCTGCTGAAGTAGTACTTCGCTTGGTCGGTATTGCCAGCCTTAAATGCGCAAAACGCGGCGTTTTCATAACTTGCAGACACCAAGTAGTAGTAGGGTTGGTCGATGGCGCGATTGAAGTAATTATCGGCTTGTTCGTATTCGCCCTGTTTACACAAGAAGGTACCGTAGTTGTTCAATACATTGCCATTTCTTGAATCAAGACTGAGTGCTTTGCGGTAAGTGCTTCTCGCTTCATCTACTTCACCCACTTGTTCGTAGTAATGCGCCATTGAAAGCCGAGCACGGTAGTAGCTAGGTGCGTGTTTAATCGCGAGCTCAAGGTTTTCACGCGCTCTCACCATATTGCCTTGTCCCATATAGCCCAAACCTAATTCGATTCGAGATTCAGACATCGCGATAGGATCACTTTCAATCTTTGGCGGTCCTTCAGTGACAGAGACACAACCGGCCAAGGAAAGCGAGGCAAGTAGTACCACACTTGATAACGAAAGAGGGCGGGACAACGAAATCGGATTTGAAAATGATGGCTTGGCAGGCATGTGAAGCTCCTTATGAACACCAACCCATCATATGAAATCAAACCCATTGAAGTCGTAAATCTATCATGGAATGCGACCCACACACCATAAAAAAACCGCGTCCAATTCGTCGTTTTATCAACAACATACTGAACACGGTTTATGTGTTTGTGAATCGGAAGAAAGAACTTAATCGTCTTTGGTAAAGTTGTCTTCGCTGAAATGATCCAGATCGTAAGGCGTTTGTTGGTAAACGCAGTAGTTTAGCCAGTTTGAGAACAACAAGTGTCCGTGGCTGCGCCAGCTTGCAACCGGTTTGTTGTCTGGATTGTTATTCGGGTAGTAGTTGATTGGTATCACAGGCTCCATGCCTTCACCCAAATCTCGAATGTACTCATTGTGAAGTGTGTGAGAGTCGTACTCAGGGTGACCCGTTACAAACACGTTTCGCTTATCTTTGGTTGCTGCTAGGTATACGCCTGCAACATCAGAAGTTGCAAGAACATCAAGGTCAGTATGTTCCGCTAAGTACTCTTGAGAGAAGTCCGCATAGCGAGAGTGCGGAGCTAAGAATGTATCGTCGAAGCCACGTAAAATAGGGTGGTATGGGTTATGTATCTCGTGGTTATAAACACCAGACAGCTTCTCTTTACGAGTGCGTTTTGGCAAATCATATAATAACTTCAAACCAGCCTGAGCCGCCCAACACACGTATAGCGTTGAAGTAACGTGCTTGTTTGCCCATTCCATGATGGTTTTCAGGTGATCCCAGTAGATCACATCTTCAAATTGAACCAAGCCAAGCGGCGCACCAGTGATGATCAATCCATCAAAGTTTCTTTCTTTGACCATTTCAAATTGGCGGTAGAAGTTATCAAGGTGTTCAGTCGGTGTGTTTTTACTTGGTCGGTCATCAATGCGTAGCAGCTCTACATCCACTTGCAATGGGCTGTTCGATAGTAGGCGTAAAAATTGAGTTTCAGTTTCAATCTTCTTCGGCATTAGGTTGAGGATCAAGACTCGAAGTGGACGAATTTCCTGTGTCGATGCTCTTGATAACGGCATAACGAAGATGTTTTCTTCACGAAGAACATCGGATGCTGGCAATTGGTCTGGAATGCGAATAGGCACAGCTTTCTCCCTAAGCTAGATATGTAGACGTCTATACATCTAAATCTATAGTAGTTTGATACGCTTGTCGATATGCAAAATGGATAGATGTAAATTATTTGTGTTTTCTATCAGAAGCAATCCACGCGCTTCGAGGGGAGTCTCATTGTATTCAGTGATTGTCTGAGTCGTGTGTAAGTACTTGGTTTTCGTATGCTGAGCAGAGGCAGTTATCAGAGCAACTCGTTACTATTTACGATAAACTCATGTTTTCAAATTAGCCTGTACAGTGACAGATGAAGTTAATACTCATTCGAGGGTTGCCCGGTTCTGGCAAATCAACAAAAGCAAAAACCTACGATGCATTGCATGTCGAAGCCGATATGTATTATGTGAATGAGCAAGGTGAGTACCATTTTGATCCTAGGCAGCTGCAACAAGCTCATGAGTGGTGTCAAAACACAGCTGAAAACGGCTTAAAGCAAGGGTTTGATGTGGTTGTTTCGAATACCTTTATTAAGCATTGGGAAATGAAAGCCTACCGCCAACTTGCACTCAAATATAAAGCAGAATTAATTATCGAAGTGTGCCGAGAGCAATATGGCACGATTCACGACATTGAACCTTCAGTAATTAAGCGTATGGCGAAAGACTGGCAAGAATAGCCTCGTGCTTATCCAGCTTGGCTGAATGGAAAATTGAATCAAATTAATAGAACAACTTCAAGGTAACGATTGAAATGGCAAAGCGCTCTGTTGTGGTCGACATGACTTCTTATGGTATCTATTCCACATGGGATTCCAAATCTAAAGATCTTCCAAAAATCCAAGAGTTCACCACTACCGTTGATGCCGAAATCGATGTGGAATTTGGCTATATCTTGAATATCAAGAAAGCCAAAGGCGAAAAGATTCGTTACTGCATTTATCACCCAAACATCACCACAGACAAAGGTGAAGTGCTCGAACCGTTCGATGGTGAAGAGTATGTCGGCAACAATGACTGGGATTTCTACTTAGGTGACACTATCTGGGCACCTGTCTCGAACAAGTTAGGTAAATGGCGCATGACGGTTGAGCTAAAAGGCAACATTATTGCTGATAAGACATTCGACCTCGTAGCAAAAGACGAAGGCCAATTCTGGAAGCGTAGAGGGTTTTAGGTTCGACCTTCTATGTTCACCTAAACAACAAAAAGCCGAGCATCGTGATGATGTCTCGGCTTTTTTCATTGTGCTAGATAGAAGTGACTACCTAACTAATGGATTCGATTATTGCGTTACGTAAGCCACAACAAACTCAGTGATTGCGACCATGTCTTTCACTGCAATGTACTCTTCAGTGGTGTGAACTTTCGCCATACCAGTAGAAAGGTTAACTGTTGTCAGGCCTTTTGCGTTGAAGTTGTTTGCATCGCTACCGCCGCCAGTGCGTTTAGTGTTCGCTGTGACGCCAAGCTTCTCAAACGCCGATTTGATAGAAAGAATGTGCGGATGATCGTCTGCAATAACGAATGCATCGTAAGCACGAGTTGATTCGATTTCTACTTCAGCGCCGAACTGCTTAGCACTTTCTTGGAATGTAGAGATCATATGTTCAACTTGAGCCGTTAGCTTTTCGCCGTTTAGAGAACGTGCTTCAGCCACGACTTTAAGCTCTGGCATTACGATGTTAGTTGCTTGACCACCTTCAACAATACCAACGTTTGCTGTCGTTTCTTCATCGATACGAAGTAGGTTCATCTTAGTGATAGCGTCTGCAGCAACTTGAATTGCGCTGATGCCTTCTTCTGGTGCTAAACCAGCGTGAGCAGGGCGACCTTTGATTTTAGCAACAATCTTCTGCTGGCCAGGCGCTGCGTTTACGATAGTGCCAATTGGACCGCCTGTATCAAGTACGATTGCGTGCTCAGATTGAATGTAAGACATATCGAAGTTCAAAGAGCCGAACAGACCGCCTTCTTCGAATACAGTAAATGCAATCTCGATAGTTTTGTGCTCTTGTCCTTCAGCTTTAATGCAACGAACCGCTTCCATGATAGCTGCGATACCAGACTTGTCGTCACCACCTAGAATTGTGTTGCCTTTTGAACGGATGATACCGTCTTCGATGATTGGCTCAATGCCGATGCCTGGCGTTACTGTGTCCATGTGGCAGCTGAACACTGTGCTACCTGGAAGAGTGCCATCTAGACGAGCGTAGATGTTGAAACCATTAGACACTTCTTCAGGAACCGCCAGTTTGTGAACTTCAAAACCTAGTTCACCGAGTTGCTCAGCCAAAGCTTCAGCAATCGCTTTTTCGTTACGAGATTCACTATCAATTTTCACTAGATCGCAGAAATGTTCTACAAGACGTTGTTCATTAATTTGGGTCATTGTTAATTCTCATTATGCTTCCGCTTGTTCAAAAAGAAGCCGCGGAGGTAGGAACAGGAAAATCACTATAACGCCAATGAGGTAGATGATTGTCTGAGTTAAATCAAGAAAGTTGCCTGATTATTCTAATTAATGAGAAAAACCCAATTCAGATCCACCAGTGCGCAGGATTTTAATCTGTATATCTGTCGGGTATAATGTTTGACCGCTCTTAAAAAAACGTCAATAAAATTGGAATTCAATCAATAATGGCCCTGATAAATGAATAGAAACAATGTGTTAGGTTCATTCCTTTTCGTGGTGCTGATGAGTATTGTGCTGGGGCTGTATTTGCTCTATCCAACTTATGACGACGATTTAAAGCATATTCGCCCTGAAAACCCGAGTGTTTATAGTCCAGAGAAAGAGTTATCACTCTCTCAATATGGATCTGCGTTGTTCGATATTCTCGATGTATCTCGCGGTGACCCTAATTTAGCTTCCCAACAACTTGAGGCTCTCCAAGCCAAGTTCCCAGACCAAGATAAAGCCATCTATCGTGCTTACGAATTGATGATTTTGTCCAACCTCGCGCAACATAAGTTGGATACCGAAGCGGTTTCCGAATACGTCAGGCAGATTAAAGCACTCGCACAACACGAACATATGGGTTGGCTAAAGGCCCAATCTCTCGTTGAATTGGCGATTGAATACATCAGTAAGGGTGAGCTAGCGGAATCTGAAATCCAAATCAGAGCAGCGATAGATATCGCAGAATCGCTTCACTATGAAGAGTTGTTGATTAAGGCCTATAACACGGCTGGTGTCATCAATAACATCCGCAATGACTTTCCTGAAGCTCAATACTTTTTCCATAAAGGTTTAGACCTTGGTAAGAAGTACCCTCATCACATCTACAACAGCAAGTTAGTGTCAAATATGGCACTGCTTTATATCTATTTGGAAGACTGGCCTAAAGCGCTCAAGCTGATTAAAAGAGCCAAAAAACTCTATTACAAGAGTGGACTACTCGAAGCGTCTACCATCGGCGTGCTGCATGTGAATGAGTCTTTTGCTTATCTGCGCAGTGGTGATTTAGTCAAAGGCCGAGAAGCATATCAAAGTGCGGCTAAGCTAAATGGCGATAACGTGAGTGAACGATACAAAATCATCCTATTAAAAGCAGAGAGTGATGTGTTGTTGGCGGAAAAGAACTTTGAGTCAGCACGACAAGTCGCAAACTTGTGTCTTAGATACCCAGGCGTGGACAAATACACACTTCAATTGGGGCAGTGTTACCTAAATAGAGCCTTAGCGAACATTGGTTTGAACCGAGATAATTTTGTTTTTGCTGATCTAAAGCGATCGTCTGCAATGTTCGATGTTGTGGGGACTCGCAGCTGGAAGGTCCTCGGCTTAAGAACACTTGCTGAATACTATGATTCAAGAGGCGACAGCGAGAACGCACTTCGCTACTTCAAGCTCTATTACAAGGGTAATAAAGCGCTGCTATTTGATAAGCGCCAGAGTGATATCTTTTTACTCGAGCAAGATTTCGCTACGGCATCATTAGCTCAAGAAAACGAACTGCTTAACGCAGAAAAAGAGTTGGGTGAGCTGACATTAGATAAGCAGCAATTACGGAATCGAATCGTCGTCGCTTTGGGTATCATGGTGATGATAAGCGCCACGTTACTATTGATAAGGTTACGCTCGATCCAGAAGACCAACAAAGAACTACTTAAGCAATCAACAAGATGCGAACTGACAGGCTTATACAATAGGCGTTACTTAGAGCAACGGTTAACTCAGCCGATGCCACATCATTTGTCGTCGTTTGGGTATACGCTCGCTATTCTAGATTTAGACCGCTTCAAACAAGTTAATGACACTTATGGCCATGATATTGGTGACCAAGTGCTGGTGGAAGTCGCTAAGCGTTTAGAGAAAATCTTATCAACAAACGATGTAGTGGCAAGATGGGGTGGGGAAGAGTTTGTTTTGTTGCTGGCTGGGAATCAAGATCCTAATAAAGAGCTTAAGCTTATAAGGCAAGCGATCGCTGACCGAGCGATTGAAACGCATTCTGGCCCATTAGAATTAACCACATCGATTGGTGCGACGACTCATCTAACGGAGCAACAGTTGAATAGCCGTACCTATAAGAAACACTTGAAATCGGCAGACGATGCTTTGTATCAAGCTAAGCAGTCAGGGCGCAATAAAGTCGTTATCATTTGAGTTCCTAAACTTAGTTAATCCCCTGCAATCAAGAAACCTGAACTTCAATAACTAAGCGAATAAGAGTGCTTATCTGAACTAATACGGCTATTTACTCTTATTCGCTTAATTCATACTGTGATTTGGCTTGGTGGGTTACTTAGCGACACCTTGAAGCATTTCAACCAATTCGCCTTCTGTCGCTGGTTCGCTAGCGAGTTCAATCACAGCCGAAGCTCCTCCCTTTAACATGTAGGCTTGGGTTCCGCAGTGGTCATAGTGGAACCATTTACCATCTACACATACGTCGGTATAACATCTTGGGTCTTGTTTAAGTTCCATATCAATTTCCTTATTAACATTTGCCTAACGTTTTTCAGACTAGTTGATCACAAATCCAGGTAAATTGATCTAAATCAATCTAGAGTGTAATTGATGATTTAATTATCAAAATAAGAGAGGTGTGTCTAGCGAAGGAGCGACCTCTCGTTGGGCACTGCGCTCAAAGGTCGTGATTCTGGTTGGCAACTCTCGCTCTTTTGCTTGCCAGGTGATGCTTTTCTACATACGCTAGCTACTCTCTTAATCCCTATACAGACTTGATTGTGTTGGAAAATGACTAATATCTTTATCGTTGTAATTGTTCTGGTTGTGTTCTTTTACTTTATTCAAAAGTATGTGGTGAAACACGATGACACCAAAGACCACGCTTATCAGAAGAAAGGCGCGTTGATGTCGGCGCAACAGGCGACATTCTATAATGCGCTAAAATCAGCTGTGGGCAACCATGGGGAAGTGTTTGCTAAAGTCAGCATGTCGAACGTACTTGTTCCTGCTAAGACGAACAATAAGAAGAATTGGTTTATCGCCAACAACAAGATCTCACGTAGTTACTTCGACTTTGTTGTTTGCGACCCGCGAACGCTAGAGCCCCGCGTTATTATCGAACTTGATAACGGCAAAGAGCTCAATAAAGGGAAAGTCGATCGCGAAAAGCTACTAATTCACGTGTGTAAATCGGCAGGTTTACCTCTGATTGGTGCATCTATTAAACACAGCTACCAAGTGAGCCGTTTGAAGAGCTTACTGGCAGCACACATCGATTTAATCGAGCCATCAAAAGAAGTGCGATTTTGTAAGAAGTGTGGTAGCCCAATGACCATCAAACTGGCAAGCCAAGGCGATTACAAAGGCCGACGCTTCTTCACTTGTAGCCGCCAGCCAAACTGCACCTATACCGAAAACTACAACGTTGTATTCGATGTTGAAGAATAGTTGGTATCGATAGTAATGCATCCGGTTGGACTCCATTCAATCGCTTAGATACGAATAAGTTATACAAACTAAAAAGCCGAGCATTGATTATGCTCGGCTTTACTAATATTAAGTGGATTGGTTTAGACTAAAACGCGTAACGCATACCGAGCTGTAGCTCATCTTCGTCGTTATCGCCTTGCCCACCTTCGCCCTCGTCTAACATGTTAAACTTATAACTACCAAAGAAGGCCACATCGCCAATATAACGTGCGTATTCTAGACCGATAAAGTTAATGTCGTAATCTGCAATATCGTCAGCTTCAAAGTAGCTGTAGGTCAGGTTGACGGTGTTGACACCAAACGAGTATCCCAAGTAAGCATCGGCAGAATCGTAGTCTGAATCTTTTACGCCTAGACCTGAAATACTACCAAATTGATAGAGTGCGGCGAACCAAACCCCCTGATCGTTGGTGTACTTAACCGCACCAATATAGGCATCAGAAGTTTCTGTATCTGTCCCAACGCCATAGGTTTCATCACTTGACGCATAACCGACGCCAATATCTAACCCAATCGAAGTGCTGCCGGCGACAACTGCACCGAAGCCGTCACTTTGTGCTGATTCACTATCTGAATTGAAATTGCCATCAATTTGAAAGGTGATGTTGTCGCTTGTCAGTTCATAACGTAAAACATTTTTTGCTCGATCAGCAGTCGACACCGTGTATTCATTGATATAGCCGCTGAAGGTTTCAGCCATATCCGTCCAATCGGTTAAGTAGGTAACGGCATTATTTTGGTGGCCATAATAGACGTTACCGTGATTGGTTTGAACACCCGTATATAAGAATCGAGTGTTAATGCCGATATCATCTGATGCGCCATCTTCAGACTCTGTTAGTTCGAATTCATATTTCCCAAAAAAGGAAACATCGTCCGACGCTTTTTGTGTGCCATCGACACTTAAGCGGACACGTGATCTATCACTATAGGTGCTACTATTACCAGCACTTTTATTCTCATCAGAGAAATTCCCTCGAACTTCTGCGCGGCCGCCGATATTGAATACTGTTTCATCTGTCTCATAAATGGTCGCCGCCGATACGGCAGATGTCGATAGTATGCTCACCACTGCAATGGCGATATGTGATTTTTTCATAATTTATTCCCTATTTTTCACACTTGTATTTATCGCAAACCATAAATTCACGTATAGCATTGAATTTAGATTATTGATTCCTACAGGTTATGAATATAGGCGCGCTTTACCATTATGCAAATTTCATTATGTATTACTGTGCTGTATGTATTCAAAATAGCTATGATGTGTGGGGTTGGGTTTTGAATTGCTTATAGATTGTTGCTCTTGAGGGAGATTAATTGTAGCTGATGTTTTTCGACTATAGAGTGCTATCGTATTTATGTATGTTGGTAATAACCCGGCCACTTTATATGAAAAATCCGAATTTAGTCATTGCGGCCTAGTAATTCGATGACGACGATTACAAAATCGTGGTGATTTTTATGAATGATGTATTTCAGTGAGTTACAAAGCCTCTGCGTGCCTTTCACTTATAATGATCAAAATACTACGGTAACCCAATGGGCAAGCAAAATTTTTGACACTAAATATAGGCATTGATCTATACCTGTATGGTTACTGTAAAGGCCAAGAAAAACGGTATAGACAACAAAAATCCCAAATTGAACACATTAGGTTAGTTAATTGGTTGTCATCAAGGATTAGAATTTTTTCTAACTAAACTTTGTTTTTCAGCGGTTTGACGATAATCTGGGTGTAAAATCGACATGTTGTTATGTCTTTGATTGCAAATTGAGCAAACGAATCGCAAGATGCCAGTTAATACTTGCACCATCTGTTTATCATGGATATCATCGTTGGCGTTCTAAGGGAATGCGTCCGTAGCTCAGTTGGTTAGAGTACCGCCTTGACATGGCGGGGGTCGGTGATTCGAGTTCACTCGGACGCACCATTCCTTCTTTAGTTTTTATTGCATAACTATTGAGTTTGTCACAATGGTAGTAATAAGAAATTAGAACATCGCCCGCTTAGCTCAGTTGGTTAGAGTACTTGCATGACATGCAAGGTGTCACTGGTTCGAGTCCAGTAGCGGGCACCAAATTCGTTCTTTCTGAACAAGCAAAAAGCCCACCTAGCGTGGGCTTTTTTGTGTCTGCGTTTCTGGAAAGTACCTTAAATAGCATCATTCTTGTCTGCCTCCCCGTTGAATAATTATTGGATGGGCTAAGTGACTCATATCTCTCAAACTCGATTTGTGACCGCGTGGTGACCATGCTGTGACAACCTTCTAAGCATCTACAGTTGGGAGTAACAGAACATTTAAGAAATAGTCATCAGCACATTTTTAAAAAGAATGCTCTCGTTAATCTGAGTCTGGTGCGGTTTGAAGGGTCCAGCACTACGGTTAATGCAAAACTACTATAGAACTTAGGCTCAAGTTATCAACGTTAACTTTGTGCGGCCAGTGAAGTGGGTGTGCAACAAATTATAGTGTTCTTGTTAACGGGTGATGGCTGATGAGTTATTTCAAGGTGCACTAGGCGCCAGTTGTAGGTGAGGGTAGATTCAAGCAGAGTATGGAAATGTTCAAAAATGGGAAATAGAAAAGAGCCAAATAAACATGGGTTCATTTGGCTCTTTTTTGAGTAGCTCTCATTAATGCAATTGCTTCAAAGAAAAACTGATCCGTGATTGCATTGCAATCAACAGCCAACTGGCATCTCGATTATTTGGCTTGTCTTTACATAGATGTAGTGCTTTTAGTACACCGCGCGTGACTGAATCAATAAAGACATGTTCATGATGGAATTTGTCTGGCCACAGTTCAGTACGTTGCTTGATAAGTTCGTAAATTTCATCGTATAGCCAATCAATATCTTGATGAGAGATTTTCTGAAAACGCTGAGCCTGAAGAATGTCACAGCACAAACTGGTGCAGTGAATAGCTAGAGGTGAATAAGCCATTTACTTTCCTCCATTTAAATTAGCATCTAATAACTTTTCAAAAGCACTGCCGTCTTGCCTGGTTAGGTTTGGTATATATCGGCTGTAAACTGTGAACAGCATTTTTGTAGTGGTATGGCCCATTTGGCGAGCTATCCACTCAGGTGCTTCTCCGGCTGCTAACCATAATGTTGCAGCCGAATGTCGAGTCTCATAAGGGCGGCGATATTCCATTCCCAAGTTTTTAAGTGTCGGCTTCCAGATTCGGTCTCTGACGTTACCTTTATCTAAAGGGTTTCCAGCTGCATTGCAGAACACATACTCCTTAGTACCAGTCACTTTGTATTGGGATTTTATAGCTTTAAGTACAACAGATGACATTTGAATGTCTCTTGTTGAACCCACCGTTTTCGTTGTGTCTGAACGGCCGTGTACAAACGTTTCTCGAACTGAAATTAAACCACGCTCAAAATCTATGTACTTCGATTTCAGACCATCGATCTCTGAGGTGCGCATTCCGGTGAAGAAACGAACGGTGAAGTAATCTTTAAAATCGGAACGTACCGATGATAAAAACAAGTTCACTTCGTTAAAATCAAACGGGTTTACACTAGTGCGTTCAACACGTAGTGGTTTGATGTTTTCAAACGTCGAACGAAAATCGTAGCGATCTCCGGCTTCGCTCAAAATCATGCGCAGTGGTGTCATGACATGATTAATGAACTCGGCAGATAATTTTTTGCCGTTGTTACGCGGTTTCACTAAAGAAGCACGGTACTTTAAGATGTCAGGTCGAGAGATCTTCGCGACGTCTAAATGCCCGAAGTGGGGTACAAGGTACGACCATAAGTAGATCTTCATACTGTCCTTATAGCTCTCTTTCCAACGCACTTCGTTTTCGTCATACCACTCTTGTGCGAAGCTTTCGAACAAGACAGTTTCAATTCCTTGTAGCTCTTGTACTGCCGTTTTGTAATTACCAAGTAATTCCTGTTTGCGTTTTTGAGCTTGGATGTCTTGTTTCAAAAATGTTTGAGCTTTCTTAGACTCAGGGAAGTACTCACTATATACAAAACAACTCAGGCGAATGTCCGCTTCAATTTGATTTAGCAGTTTCTGTAGCTTGCGTTGGTTTACTTGAGTTGCAGGCAGTGCAGTTTGCTCACGGCAACGCATACCTTCATATCGGAAGTCGAGATAGAGCTTACCGCTACGTGAATTGATACTACCCATGACACACCCTCCCGCCAGCCATTGGAATATACTGAAGGTTACGTGATGCAGATTGGTATAATTCTGCCTCTACCTCTTCCCAAATGTAGAGAATTTTTCTACCATTGAATGGTCGAATGTAGTGTTTACCTTCGATGAAAATTGAATCTCGCAGAGTCGAATTGATATAGTTGGCGCTAAATTTGATACGACCTGCAAGCTCTTTTGCTGTAAGTAATAATTGGTCCATTTGACCTCCATTGTTTGTGTTTTAACAAGACACAAAATCAGCTTAACCATACTTTTGTGTTTTATCAAGACACATTATTATATCTTTTAGGAATTGATGTGTGATTAGATATAACTTAAAGGAACTTATAGATAAAAAATCAGCGGAAGAGGGACGGAAGATCTCTGGAGCTCAAATTGCTGCCGAAATAGGTATTCAGCGTTCGGCCATGGCGAAAATGATCCGAGATGAAGGGTACACTACAACCACAAAAACTCTTGATGCCTTGTGTCAGTACTTTGATTGTGATGTGTCAGAGGTTATTTGGTATCAGAAAAGGAATATTAGCTAAAAACTTATCGAGTGAAATGTAGGGTGTTTTTAGTCGTCACTTTACAATAGGTGTAGGCTGCTGTTTTAAAGCATTCAGCAAGGAGCGTTTATTCATGGATCTTTACACCATAAATACAGTCAGCCCTAGTTTCGAGTAGACAGATAATGTTCCATCTAGAACATCACCAATCTTATCGGGTTGTCTCGAACGAACCTTGATTTATCTAGGTAGACTTTCGTCAAAGTGAGCAGTCAATTGATAGGCTTCTGGTTGTTCTTTTAGCAGCTTTTGGTCTTGTATGACGCCCATACGTCGCAAGTAATAACTGACTAAAGCTCCACGAGTTACTATTTCCATCTTCTTGTTTTTCATAGCGTAGTCGTCAGCAACAACAACTTGTTGTTGCTCAGACAAGTAAGGGTTAGGTGTAATCATTAACTTAACTTGATGGTTCCAGTTGTCATCATGTTCTCGCATTTTTGGTGACTTATCCATTAAGTCAGGTTCGTTCCTAAAGCGACTTAACACGAAATCTCGAAATTCATTTTTCTCTTCACAATATGCTCTTACATGCCACCTGATCCCATCATAGACTAAGCTGTGAGGCGCAATAATTCGACCTCGAACCTCAGGTGTAGAGAGCGATACATAGTCAATATCGACGCGAAGGTTAGCCCTTGCTGCCGCAATTAATCCTCGAACAATGCTTGGTGATATAGCCCTTTCAGGAACGTTCAATACGGTCGATTGAGCTTCCCCCCAATTAAAGAACTCGAAGGTCTCTTCTTGGTTATATTGCTGATGAAGCATAAGTAGATACTCATGAGCAGTGCCTTGAGTAAATAAAGGCTTAAAGTTGTCTGCTGGCCTATAGCCTTTAATTGTTCTATCCAGTATCAATTGACCTTGGTCAGTTAAGCTAATGTACTTGTTGATATCCCTAGAAGCTTGTTGTCTCCCTATGTGAAAAGCATCACATAGGTGATTTGTCGTCAGTCGACCCTCCCAAAGAGCAATGATCTCAATTAGTCGAAATCGTACTTGTTGGTCCCATTTGATATCTGCTTGACTCATGTTCGTGCTCATAAATGTTACATGTTGATGTATACAGTATATACATGTAGTGAAAAAGTACATATATTTATTGTGGATATTGGCAAGGGCAAGAAAAGTCAGGAATCTTTACTGTGAGAGAGTCGATGGTATTGAAAGCTGTAACCTGATTTAGTGGCCACAAATTCAAACTGGTTGATTTTCAGTCAAGAAAAACAACATAACTCGAGATAGATACGATGATGTATGCCGGATTGACCAAAGTTATCGCAATAAATTCTTATCAGAAAAACAAGATGTTTTCTGAGTATTCTTTTGACGCTCCCACTCAGATCACTGGCGGTAACGGAGAAGGCAAAACATCACTTTTAAGGCTCATTCCGTTCTTTTATGGAGCGACTGGCACGCAGATCGTCAGGAAATCGAATGTCAATAAGCCCTTTGCAGAATGGTATTTACCACACAACAACAGTTATATTGTTTTCGAGTACATTACTGCTCGTGGTCAAGTTGCTCATGTCATTTGTTATCGAAACCTTAGTACTAAAGGTGGCATTGTTTACCTTTTCGTTAAAGGTCAGTTTGAGCAGTCAGTGATCATTAAACAAGACAGCGAAGATAAGCCTTACGCTATCGGCTGTACAAAGCTGGCCGCGGAGCTGAACGCTAACGGCTTAGAATACGAGTCGCGTATTACTAGCGTCAAAGAGTACCGCGAAATTATCCAAAATATTAATGCAGGGAATTTGAGCAATCAGTTCCTGAGCTACTCTTTGTGCTCTGGTCGTCATGATGTCCGTCACATTGAAAAAATCACAGCGGCGTTGATTCAAGGTGAATTCAATATGGCCGACACAAAGGCGCTTTTCCTGGATATCCTCGAGCAAGGAAATAGCACATTAGAGTTTGGTGTGGATGCAAACAGAATTGAACAATGGTGTGATGACTACAACGGCCTAACAGCGTTCCTAGCCAAAAAAGAAGCGTTCATTGAAGCTATTGCGAACAATAAGCAGATTGCCTATCTAACCACTCAGCTCGCCAATGCCTTAACAATCATTCGTGAAGCCTCTGAAAGCCTTGATGAATCTCTTAAGAAAACCGAAATCGAGCGCTCAGATTTTCTTGAAAACAGTGACAAGCAGATTGGCGAAATTAATCAAGATAAGCTTGATAAAGAGGTTCAAAAGAGCGCTCTTCAACGCTCTATCACAAGTATTAACTCTGAGATCGAAGTACATCACAGCAAGCTTATAACATACGAAAATAGTGGTTATCCAGAACTGTCCGTTAAGCTAAAGCAATTGCCAGAAATGGAAGACAGGGTGGCACAACAAAGACAAAGTTACGCCGATCTTGAAACTAAGGTAAATGATGCGAAAGCAAAGTATGAGAAAGACAAACAAAACCTTGTTAGTAAGTTCAATAAAGAAAAGTCTGACCTAACAGAGCAAAAACTTGATGCCGAGAAAGAGTGCAAGGTTAAAAAAGACAAGATAGACGATGTATATCAGCCACAGTTAAAGGAACTGACCCAAACCCATACGATTTTTACAGCGGATAAATCTCAGGCTCTTATGGAGCATAGGGCTGAACTCGCTACTCAAAAGCAGCGACTAAAGAACCCAGATATTGATGAGTTTCTCATTGAGCAGAGAGAGCAGTTGGAGTCTGAGAAGGACAGATTACAAGAACAAGTAGACACGTTAAAACACACGACAACTTTGAGTGAGAAGGAAGGAGTCAACTTACAAACTAAACGTGAAAAGCTACTCGAAAGATTAGAGGCCACTCGTCGAAATATGCGCGATGCCGAAACCAGGCTAAAAGTAGTCAGTAACCGATTAGACCCAGATTCAGGAACCTTGTTCTCGTTCCTGGAGGCTAATCGACAGGGGTGGCAAAGCTCTCCACTTGGTCGTGTTCTCACCGATGAGCTTTTGATGGACACGACACTCACACCATCAATGACTGAAGATTCAGGTTCAATGTACGATTTATATATCGATACGAGCAACCTAGCAGATTGTAGTGTCACCAACAAAGCTGATGTGGAAGAGCAGGCTCACTTGATGGACCGTATCGTTGAGCTTGAAGACGCAGAGGCTGATTTCAATAAGCAAATTTTGAAAAATGATTTTGCTGTTAAGCAGTCAACGCTTGAGTTATCACGATTACGCAATGAACTGCGAAACGCTGAGGGTGACCTATCACAAACTAAGGTTAACCTTAAAAACAAGAAAATAGAGATTGCCCGTGCAAAAGAGGGCTTAGTCGAAAAAATTAATATAAACATCAAATCGATTGAGAAAGCTATAGCCCTGATTGAGCAGGAAATCTCAATGACGCTTGAACGTTTTGAAGAAGCAAAATTAGAGCTAAACAACGACAGGCTTACTCAAATTAGCAATGTTGAATCATCACTTGATCTCACGATCGGAGCTATAGATGAACTACTGGAAAAAAGTACTCTGACGTTGGGCGAGAACAAACAGCGCATCAAAACGGAGTATGAACAGCGGTTGAGTGATCAAGGTATTAGCGGTGAAATCTATCAACGCTACAAAGAAGAAATTGAATTGCTTGATAATGAGATCAAAAACTTAAAAGTGAAGTCTCATAAAATCAAAGAATATGAGATATGGCTTGCTGTTTATGAAGTGGATGATCCTAAGAGACGTGACGATCGCAATACTAAAGTCAAAGAACTTGAAACGGTGCATCAAGAGTTTGAATCTTTTGAAACTAAACTGAAAGAGTTGAGAGCCAAAGCTCATCGAACCAAAAAAGAGTTTGATGAGAAGCTTTCTATCTTGAGAAACCACAAACAGCGAGCTGACAGTGCAATCTCTCGCCTAACTAACTATGTGATGTTTGAGGGCGAAGAAGGCAGCCAAGAAGCGCTCGATTATAACGGCGATTTAAATTCACTCTTGAGCTATGTAGAGAGCAAACTCCCGGAGTTAGAGAGGCTTACTAAGCTACGTAAAAAAGATATACAACAGATGGAAACTATCACTCTCAACCTTGGTGACGGGGAGCTGTATCGTTTCTGGAATGAAAGCAGCCGAAACGCCATTACAGAGGATATTGTTGCTAGTGACTCTAAGCGAATAGATATTCTAGAAATCATCATGAATGACATTATTCCTCAGGTGACCAGCATAACAATTGAAAGCGCGGTCAACATGGGGCGTATGCTCGTTGACTTCAAGCATCGGCTACTCGGCTTCGACCGTGACATTAAGAAACTTGGTCGTAATATCTCTGAACAAGTAAAGCTCAATAACACGTTCTCGGTGGTTGGTTCTATTGACATTAACGTTGAAAGTTCACTTTCCAAACTACAAGGTTGGCAAGATATTATTAACTTCTCTGAGATTTACGAAGAGTGGGATAAAACGGGATCTGCTGAGCTACCAACCAAAGAGTTTTTCAACGCTTTAAGTACACTGACATACCATATTAGTGCCGAGAAAGTTAAAAAGCCTACTGAGCTGTTTGACATCAAATTTGAAGTCATCGAGAACAACCAGCGTAAAACGGCCAAAACAGATAAAGATATGCGTGATTTGGCCAGTAATGGTACGAACTTGCTCATTCAATCCATGTTGTATTTAGCACTTCTGACACAACAACGTGGAGCAAGTCGACTATCAATAACTTACCCAACCGATGAGATTGGTAAGCTGACGGCAGAAAACCAAGCCAAACTGCTCAAAATGATGGGGGCACATAACTTCAATGTTATCGCGGCTCAACCCGATGGCAATAATCGTACGGCCAACTTATTTAAGTATCTGTATCACTTAACGCCTTACAAGAACATTTTCAACAAACCTAAAGTAAGCAAACTTGCGTTAGCTAAAGCCGCTGAAACTAGCACAGGAGTAGAAGCATGAAGCCAGTATCACAAGTCTTAGAATCTCTACTTAGTGGTAGCTTTATCTGCCCAGCAACGGATCGTGAAGCTTACAAGACGCTTAAAGAGGATCGTACACGCCGAGAAATCAATCAAGCGTTGACTCTTATGGGGCGCGAGCTCCAATGTACGAGCAGAACCAGCGCCTATTATGTTACCTATAAAAGTATCGACGACCACAATCGTCGTCAGGTGACCGCGTTGATGAGTAATGTACACGGTATCATTCGACCTGTGGTTAAGTTCGTAGCGACAGTCAGTGAGGCTGCTCAAGTTGAAGCAGTGATGGTTGGTGGTGATGAGTTAAATGTGCCTATGCTGAGTGCGCAAATCCAATCGTCTCCTAGCTTGATGGAGAAACTCGATAGTATTTATCGACTTCCAAAAGTGAGTCGAAAAAAAGTGCGTGACAGTGCAGCGGATAAACTCAATGTAGTTGTCGAATTTCTGGTTAAAGAAGGGGTGGCTCATTTAGTAAACAAAGAGCGCCAACTCTATGTGATGACGGGAAAATTAGACTTTGTCTACGAGGTGCTCGATTTCATCGATACGCATGAAAAGATCGTTGAGACAGTTAACAAAGCAAACGAGAACCAAGGGGAGTTCGACTTTTGATGAGCCCTCAAAACAATGGGAAACATGGTGGTGTTAACCACATGCTTCGCTTAATCAGCCAAGCAAAGGACACATTAACGCATGTTTTTGAAAATGGCACGATACGTGAGACTCATGAAAACGCCAATGACCTACGTAAATTAAAAGAAGCCCGTGTTGTTATCGTGACAAGCCGCGGCTACCGCGTGCACCCTAAGATGGAAGCATTGATGAACTACTTCCTTGAAACGGAAGCGAGTTCATTTCTTGGGACTCAACATGCTGAGCGCATTCCAGAAATTCAGAGCTTAGCGCAAGAATACCTGGAAGCTAAATTAAATGGCAAAAGAGAACAAGAGGCGGATAGGTTTAATAGCCTTGAAGGTGTGGTTTATGAAATCACAATGGACTTGCAAGAGTCTTGTCGTCGCTTAAGAAACCGTATCAGTTATGATTTTGGCTATGGCCATACGCTCGCTCAAAAACAAAAAGAGAACCAAGTTGCTATAGAGCAAGCTGAAAAGCTTGTTACTGGCATGAAAGCTTTCTCTTTTAAGTTGTTGAGTGAAATGGCTGGAGATAACTCAGAGCTCAACACCTTGTTTTGTGCTGAAATGCACAGTGCGATTCGTAGTTGCCAACAAGAGCTCGGATCTATCCTAATTCAACTCCGAGCTTTGATGCTGAAGTATCGTAACCGCGAACGCGATAAGGACCTGATCAATGCCTTTGATCGGTTTATTGATCAAGAGCCACACTGGACACCAAGTGACGATTTAATTTTGCCTGATGAGGTAGCAAAGCACGACGGCATTCCGATGTTTTGGCTTTCAGAACCTATTCAATTTGCACATCACCCAAATCCTGATGATATGGACCAAGAGCCGGAATTGGCCGATATTGTTGAAAAAATTACGGCACAGCCCGCCGAACAAGAAGAGCTTCCGGTTGTTGAAGAAGCTGAGCGCCGAGAATTGACTCTTGATGTTGAAATACAAGAGCTGATTGAAGCGGACATTGATTCTCATTGCGATACCTTTTTTGCTGAAGCCTTTGTTGGCAAAGGAAAAACCAGCATTTCCGCTTTGGAGTATTACGAGCAAATCAATAGTGACTTACCGGAAGATCTTGACCAGCTCACTTGCGCTAAAGACGTGTGGCTATTTAGCGTGCTTAATTTCCATAGTTCAATGCTTCCCGAAGATAGCAAAGGCTTTACCGTTGAGCCTATCGGGTCTTATACCTATTTAGCAAAAGGTAGCAATATAGGTTACGGCAACCTTCACTTAGAAGATGTGTCTATAGCGAGGAAACTGTGAGTAGAATTATTGATGATATAACGGGTAGTGATTTAAATCGGTTAAAGCAACTCTTCTCTCCTGCGAAGGTTAATGAAGGTGCCAGTGTAGCGCTGAGTGGCGTGTTTGATACTTTTCATCGCGACTTTAGTGTTGGGAGCGCCAGAGGAGAACATTTGCAGCTGACGCCTAGAGATATACGTCAAATTAGGAAGGTGATTAAAGAGCAATCTGGTTTTGATCTTTTAACTGATCCCATCCCTAATTCTCGAACGGATATGGCTCAGTTCTTTCCTAACGAGAAGTTAAGCTCAAGTCCTGTCAAAGACAAGGTCATTAAAGTTTATGGGATTTTGTCCACGAACATAAATGGTAAATCATATGACTTACAAGAGGGCATGAACATTGAGGTAGCTCTAAGTCATTTGACGAGCATTGAGCACAGCCAAGTTGTGATTGTTGAAAACTATGAAGCATTTTCTAAGTTTAGATTAGTACAAACCGACATAGGGCCTAACCCTCTTATCGTTTACCGGGGGGATAAGGACACGGGAGTAATCTCAAAAGAAATTGCGTTGGCTTTTCCAGACGTAGAGCTTATAGCTTGGTTTGACACCGATCCTAAAGGTATTTCTTTAGCTTTATCATCGGGAGCGACTTATATGCTGCTACCTAATTTATCAACAGATACTCTCAAAGAGCATGGCCGATCAGAGCTATTTGCGGACCAATACCAAAACTGGAATCGAGTCTCAAAATTTATCCCCCCTAAGTTAGAGTCCATTATGTCTGAACTGGAAAAAGGGATAACCCAAGAGTCAATCATGGCAAATCAAATAGCCGTAAGGTTACACCAAATTTAGTCACGTAAATGTTGAGCTCCCCTGTAAGTGCGGAGATAGGCATGTTTACCTTGGGGTAATCAATCAAATGTTGTGAAGCTCATGCAGAGTGCCTACAAGACTGTTAAGTGCTGCTAATCTAGCCACTGAATTATTTATAAAGATTAAACGAATTTTGTGGCTTTTTTAAAATGCTCGATCATTTGGATATTTCCTTATCTTAAGGCACGTAAAAAGCGCCTAAAATTGGAGCTTTATCAATTCAACTCATTCAATTTCATATATAATCGCCCTCAATAGTCTGCGCTTGAAAGCAGAGTCCTACATTATTCGAGTAATTAACAACATGGCAAAAGCACCCGCTAACAAGAAACCCGCCTCAAAAGCTAAGCCTGCGTCAAAAGCTAAAAAAGCGACCAAAGGCTTTGAAGAGACCCTTTGGGATACCGCTAATCAGTTGCGTGGTAGTGTTGAGTCATCTGAATACAAACACGTGGTATTAAGCCTTGTGTTCTTAAAGTTCATCAGCGACAAGTTTGAAGCACGCCGCCAGAAGATGATAGACGACGGGCAAGAAGCGTTTGTTGAGATGAAAGAGTTCTACCAACAAGACAACATCTTCTTTTTACCAGAAGATGCGCGTTGGTCATTTGTTAAAGCGCGCGCTAAGCAAGATGATATCGCTATCATCATCGATACCGCTTTATCGACTATCGAAAAAAACAACCCTAGCTTAAAAGACGCCCTGCCAGACAACTACTTCTCGCGCCAAGGTTTGGAAGTGAAAAAGCTGGCGTCACTTATCGACAGCATTGAAAACATCGATACGTTAGCTAACGAATGTGACATGAGCGAAGAAGACTTAGTCGGTCGTGTTTACGAATACTTTCTAGGTAAGTTTGCAGCAACCGAAGGCAAGGGTGGTGGCGAGTTCTACACGCCTAAGTCAGTGGTAACACTGTTAGCTGAAATGCTAGAACCTTTCCAAGGTAAGATCTACGACCCGGCTTGTGGCTCGGGCGGTATGTTTGTTCAGTCTTTAAAATTCATTAAAGAGCACGAAGGGCGCACCAAAGATATTGCTATTTATGGTCAAGAGTTGACCTCGACCACTTATAAACTGGCGAAGATGAACTTAGCCATTCGCGGTTTATCTGGCAACTTAGGTGAACGTGCAGCCGATACCTTTTTTGCTGACCAGCATAAAGACTTAAAAGCTGATTACATCATGGCTAACCCACCGTTTAACCTTAAAGGTTGGCGTAATGAGGCCGAGCTAACCGATGATGCGCGCTTTGCTGGCTATCGTACACCGCCAACAGGTAATGCCAACTATGGTTGGATTTTGCACATGCTCTCGAAGCTAAGTGAAACAGGCACGGCAGGCTTTGTATTGGCGAACGGCTCAATGAGTTCAACCACGTCCGGCGAAGGTGAGATCCGCCAGCAGCTAATCGAGAACGATCGCGTTGAATGTATGATTGCTCTGCCGGGGCAACTGTTCTTTACTACGCAGATCCCTGTATGTATTTGGTTTATCACTAAAGACAAAACCGAAAACACCACCAAAGGTTTCCGTAACCGCCAAAAAGAGACGTTGTTTATTGATGCTCGTGAAATGGGCACCATGATTAGCCGCACCAATAAAGAGCTGACTAAAGATGATATCGCGCTGATTGCCGATACATACCACGCTTGGCGCTGTGATGAAGCAGAACTTAAAGCGCGTATTGAGCGTGGTGATGGCAAAGTAGAGAAGTATGAAGATAAAGCAGGCTTTAGCAAATTAGCGACCATTGCTGATATCAAGGCTAATGATTTTGTGCTGACTCCGGGCCGCTATGTTGGCGCAGCGGAAGTTGAAGATGATGGCATTCCGTTTGAAACCAAGATGAGCGAGCTTTCACAAACCCTATATAGCCAAATGAATCAGTCCCAAGAACTAGATAAGACGATTCGCCGTAATTTGGAGGCGTTGGGTTATGGGGAGTAACTTTTTCTCAACCACAATTGGTGAGCAGATTACTCTTCAAAGAGGGTTTGATATAACCAAGAAGGAGCAGCAAGAGGGTAATGTGCCTGTAGTTTCTTCAGGAGGAATATCAAGTTATCACAATGTGTCTAAAGTAGAAGCGCCCGGAGTCGTTCTCGGTCGAAAAGGTACTCTAGGAACAGTGTTTTTTGTGGAGAAAGACTTTTGGCCTCATGACACATCCCTATGGGTTAAAGATTTCAAAGGGAATAATCCACAGTTTGTGTACTACTTTTTCAAAGGTATGTCTGCGGAATTAAAAAAAATGGATGTAGGTGCAGCAAACCCTGCTCTTAACCGCAATCATGTCCATCCATTGCAAGTTGAGTGGCCTCGGAGAGAGGTTCAAGACCAAATAGTATCTGTTGGAGCAGCATTAGATCAGAAAATTACTCTTAACAACCAAATAAACCAAACCCTAGAGCAAATGGCACAAACGCTTTTCAAATCTTGGTTTGTCGATTTTGACCCAGTAAAAGCCAAAATGAATGGCGAACAGCCAAAAGGGATGGATGCGCCTTTTCTTTCAAAAGAAGTTGCCTCGCTTTTCCCAGAAAAGCTCGTTGAGTCTGAGTTGGGTTTGATTCCAGAAGGTTGGGATGCGGTTCAAGTTGGTGACATCGTACAACGATTAAAACCAAAGAAACGCTATACCAAGAAGCAAGTTGAGCCTTATGGTAAAACGCCTGTTTATGAACAAGGCGCAAGTATTTTGCTAGGTTTTCATAACGATGACGCAGGCTTTGATGCTTCTCCAGAAGACCCTGTTTTCATTTTTGGTGACCACACCTGTATCACACACTTATCTTGTTCAAAGTTCGATATATCCTCGAATGTAATTCCTCTTAAGGGTAGCGTTAGACCAACGATTTGGACTTACTATGCGATCCAAGGAAAGCAAGAGTTTCAAGAGTATCGACGTCATTGGTCTGAGTTTATTATCAAAGATGTTGTGCTACCTCCGGTGGAATTAGCGGAGAAGTATGCTGAATTAGTAACAACTAAATACTTGATGATGGAGTCGCTGAAACGTCAGTCTAAAGAGCTAGAGCAGCTACGAGATACCTTGCTTCCTAAATTGCTCTCCGGCGAAATCGATTTAGAGAACCTGCCAGTAGAACAAGCTAAGGCGCTGGCAGAGTAACCTTTCGTCATTCCAGAAAGTGAGGGACGAACTTATCAGGAATCTCGTTTTTGACGGTGGTGAAAAGCGAGATCTCAGATACCTCGCGCCTCGGTTCTGAGATAACGAAGGTGGGAATTAGATGAATCCGAAATAGAACAAAGCAAAGCGTAGGTGGAACCATAATATAATGAACGCAACTAATACTCGTGAAATCGACATTTCTGAATTGACGACACTGTGTGAAACAAGCACTTTGCAAAAAGGCATCTTGCTTTCACGCAGTGGTGCAGTACGCAAGCTTAACCTTGTTGGCAACACCGCGACCGCACAGGTCAAAGGCAGCCTCAATTATCAAGTGAGCCTCGATTTCACTGGCGATCTGGTTGGCACTTGTACTTGCCCTGCGGCGCAATATCAAATGTTGTGCAAGCACGGCGTGGCGGTTGCCCTTTGCCTACAAGACCAAAAACAAGCTTTAAACCAAAGTAGTGAACGAGATACCATAAAAAATCACCTGCAAAGCCTTGGTGAAGAGGCCATGGTAGAGATGCTACTCGAATACCTAGAAGAAGATGAGTACACATGGAATGCACTGCTGACAAAAATTGAAATACGCGAAAAGCCAGCCGTATATGGCGAGCTGAAAAAGTTGGTTACCCAAGCCTTACCGCGAGAACAGCTCTGGGATTGGCGAGAAAGCCATGATTATTTCAACTCAGCAGAAATTCAATTGAACATGATCATTGAATCAATGCAAAGCCTTAACGCCGATCATCAATGGAAATTAATCAACTACCTTGTTGAACGGTTGAATAAGGTGCTAGAGCAAATTGATGACTCCAATGGCGATCGTTATGGCATTGAAAGCATGATTAACGAACACATGCCAAAGACGCTGGCAAAGCTTAATTGGAGTGAGCAAGAGAAAGCGCAGTGGATGTTTGAGCGTTTGACCCATTACGAATTTGACGTATTTCCTTCGATTGAAGAGAGTTTTGGAGCGATTTGGCAATCTAACACCCACTTTCTAACCTTATGCCGCCAAGCGATAGATCAAGCATCGCAAGATGAGAGTAGCTGGAACTTACGCTCATGGGCAGTTCCGTTAATGAAACACAGCTCCGATTGGCGTGAAGTGGCGGAAATTAAACAAAAAATAGCACGAACGTGTCGAGATTATCTTGAAGTTGTTGATATGTTCATTGATGAGCAAGAGCCGTTAGAAGCTGAGTTTTGGTTAGCTAAGGCGAAAAAAATGGCGAGTGATTATGAACTTCGTGCGTGCGAACAAGCTCAATTCCGTCTTTATGTTGAACTAGGTGAAATCCATTCTGCATGGGTATTAGCTAACCGTTTGTTAGAACAATCACCAAGCTTTCAATATTATCAACAGTTAGCGAAGTTTAAAGCCAATTACCAAATTGATGATGTTGAATTTTTCTCCCGCACTGAACTGCTACTTGCCAATGCCTATCAACAACCAGACCGCTATAATCAAGCTTCTGATCGTACGGATGCCTTGGTTCTGTTCTATATCGATAACCAGCAATTAGACAAAGCGTGCGAATGGGTTGCCGAACATAAAATATCAATACAAGGACTTATTTCGCTTGCCGATCATATTGTGGATGATAAACCTGAAAATACGCTGGATTATTATCTGCGAGCAGTCTCATCTTATATCGAACAGACCAATAATACGGCTTACGATCAAGCTTTAGAGTTACTTCGACGTTTAGAGAATATGCTGAAATCGCATCCTACTCAATTGGCGACATTTTATAGTCAGGTGGCGCAACTCGCTACCACGTACAAGCGTAAGCGTAATATGTTCGCTTTAATTCAGAAATATTATTCAAAATATATCTGATTCTGCGGAGGTGACAAGATCTGCGGTGTTGAGAAAATGGAACAAAGCCCGAAACCGAGTTACTACAAAACAAATTTAAATAACTCAATTTAGAAAACAACAAACAACGTCAAACAGCAGTAGGAAAAGGCGATGAGCTTAAAATTCACAGAAGCCAAATTAGAACAGGCCATTATTGAGCTATTGGGTGAGCAAGGCTACCCACACGTAGTGGGTGAACAAATAGCGCGTGAAGACAAAGAACAAGTACTCATTGTCGATGACTTACGACGCTACCTTGCCAAGGAGTACCGAGGCGATGCTATAACCGAGAGCGAAATCGACACCATTGTTCGTATGATCTCAACGTTGCCTGCCAGTGATTTGTACCATAGCAATAAAACCTTCTGCCAATGGCTAACGAATGGCTTCTTGTTTAAGCGTGAAGATCGCTCAAAGAAAGACCTCTATATTGAGTTAATCGATACAAGACATTTGGCACAAGCCTTACGCTTGATGTTTGTCCCGCTGCTAGAGAATAAATCTAAAGCAGACAACTCTGATAGAAAAGTTGCTGAAGGTAAGGTTACGTACCTAGAAACAAATCGGTTAGAAGCGACTGACACCAATATCTATAAAATCGTTAGCCAGCTAGAGATTGAGGGGGTCGATGAACAAATTCGAATCCCTGATGGCATCCTTTATGTGAACGGCTTACCGCTGGTGGTGTTTGAATTTAAAGTGCCGTGCGAGAGAAAGACGCGACCATTTTTGATGCATGGAAGCAAATCTGTGTGCGTTATCGCCGTGATATTCCCAAGCTGTTCGTCTACAACGCGATGTGCATCATCAGTGATGGTGTGAACAACAAAATGGGTAACCTGTTTGCGCCGTATGAGTTTTTTTACGCGTGGCGCAAAGTAACGGGCAACGAGTCTACCGAAAAAGAGGGTATTAACTCCCTCTACACCATGATTGCTGGGTTATTTAACCAAACCAGATTACTTGATGTGGTGAAGAACTTTGTCTTCTTCCCTGATACTTCAAAGAAAGAGATAAAAATCTGTTGCCGTTACCCGCAGTACTACGCAGCGCGTAAGCTTTACTACAACATCGACAAAGAACGTAAGCCATACGGAAGTGGTAAAGGCGGCACTTACTTTGGTGCAACAGGGTGTGGTAAGAGCTTCACCATGCAATTTCTATCGCGCCTATTGATGAAAAGCATCGATTTTGAAAGCCCGACCATTGTACTTATTACCGACCGTAACGATCTCGATGATCAGCTTTCTAAACAGTTCTGTAATGCCTCTGATTACATTGGTGATGAGATGGTTGTGCCAGTTAAAAGCCGTCAAGATTTAAGAGACAAGCTGCAAGGCATCAAGAGTGGTGGTGTGTTCCTGACTACCATCCACAAGTTCACCGAAGACATCGAATTGCTTTCAGAGCGTACAAACATCATCTGTATTTCCGATGAAGCTCACCGTTCACAGGTCAACCTCGATAAGAAAGTGGTGATCAAATATCAAGATGGTATAGCCGTCGATGTGAAAGAGACATACGGCTTTGCTAAGTATCTGCACGATTCTCTACCAAGCGCGACTTACGTTGGTTTCACCGGAACGCCGATAGATGCCACCCTTGATGTATTTGGTGATGCAGTAGACAGCTACACCATGACAGAATCGGTTAATGATGAAATTACGGTTCGTATTGTTTATGAAGGCCGAGCAGCCAAAGTCATTCTTGATAACAGCAAGCTTGAAGAGGTAGAGAAATACTACCAAGCGTGCGCAGAAGCTGGCACCAATGAACATCAGATAGAAGAGAGTAAGAAAGCTACTGCCAATATGAACGCGATTCTTGGCGACCCTGACCGTATTGAAGCTTTGGCGAAAGACTTTGTTGAACATTATGAAGGGCGAGTTAAAGAAGGTTCTACGATAAAGGGCAAGGCGATGTTTGTCTGTGCGAGTCGTGAAATCGCGTTTGATTTTTATAAGCAAGTCAAAATCTTAAGGCCAGAATGGTTTGAGGAAAAGCTATCAATTGATGGCGTCGAGCTGACTGATAAAGAGAAAGAAGAGTTAAAGCCACTTGCGATGGTGCAAATGGTGATGACGCGCGGCAAAGACGATGATCCTGATCAGTACAGCCTGTTAGGAACCAAGGAATATCGAAAATCGCTCGACCAGCAGTTTAAGAGTCCTAAGTCGAATTTCAAAATAGCCATTGTAGTCGACATGTGGCTAACAGGTTTTGACGTTCCTGAATTGGATACTATCTACATCGATAAGCCGTTGCAGAAACACAATCTGATTCAAACCATCTCACGTGTTAACCGTAAGTTTGAAGGCAAGGCCAAAGGGCTGGTTGTCGATTACATTGGTATCAAGTCGCGAATGAATCAAGCCTTAGCGATGTATTCAAAGGCTGATGACACTAATTTTGAAGATATTCGTTTTTCCGTTATTGAGGTGAAGAACCATCTCGATCTGTTAAGGCAGATGTTCCACAAGTTCGATACGTCAGGTTATTACACAGGAGAGCCGTGTAAGCAGCTAGAGTGCCTTAATCAGTCGGCAGAATACATCCTTCAAACCAAGAAAGGTGAAACCCGATTCATGGCTTTAGTCGGCCGTATGAAGGCGGCTTATGATGTTTGCTGTGGTAGTGAATTGTTATCTCAGCAAGAGCGCGACCAAATTCACTTTTATATCGCAGTGCGCTCTATCATCTTTAAGCTAACCAAAGGTGATGCACCAGATACGGCACAAATGAATAAGCGCGTTCGCGAGTTAGTGGCAGAAGCACTTCGTGCCGATGGAGTAGAAGAGATCTTTACCATTGGTGATGAGCACGCCGAAGCAATCGATATTTTTGACGAAGATTACCTAGCTCGCATCAACAAGATTAAGCTGCCTAACACCAAAATTCAGCTACTTCAGAAGCTACTAGAGAAGGCGATAAGCGATTTCAAGAAGGTCAACCAGCTACAAGGGATGAATTTCTCTAAGCGCTTCCAATCGCTGGTGGAGCAATACAACGAACGTCGTGAAAATGATGTGTTGAATGGTGAGGAGTTCGATACCTTCTCTCAAGAAATGACCGACATTATCTTTGATATCGTGAAAGAAATGGGCTCGTTTGAAGACCTAGGCATCGACCTAGAAGAGAAAGCGTTCCTCGATATCTTGAACCACATGCGCAAGAAGTACGATTTCACTTACGACGATGACAAGATGCTCGAACTGGCGAAGGAGATGAAAACCACAGTAGACAATGTCGCTCAATACCCAGACTGGGCAGGCCGCGATGACATCAAAGCCAAGTTGAAAGTGGATTTAATCTTACTGCTACACAAATATGGCTTCCCACCAGTAGCCAATGATGATGTTTACAAAGGCGTGCTAGAGCAGGCTGAGAATTATAAGAAGAATGTGTAGTCGCTTTAAATTTGATGACATTTGATTTTATCAATGAGTATTTCAGCTAAAACAATCACTTTAGCTGAAATACTCGAATAGAGATCTAACCTCGAATGATCATTTGCTCGCGCTCTGGACCTACCGATACCATCACGATTGGCACACCCATCAGCTCTTCGATACGAGTAACGTAATCTTGCGCTGCTTGAGGAAGGCTCTCAAACGTGCGGCAACCCGTGATGTCTTCATCCCAGCCAGCCATATCTTCATATACGGGCTTTAGCTCAGCCGTTTGTGGCCAAATCGGGTTCTCAGTATGTTCACCTGAGTAAGCGGTACAGATTTTAAGTTCAGACAAACCAGACAGGCAATCGATCTTAGTCAGTGCTATTTCCGTTGCAGCTTGTAGGTCAACACCGTTGCGAGTTGCCACTGCATCAAAGTAACCCATGTCACGTGGGCGGCCTGTTGTTGCGCCGTATTCGTTAGAGCTTTCGCGGAAGCTGTCTTGTTCTTCCATTGCAGTTACTAGCGTGCCAGTACCAACAGACGAGCTGAATGATTTAGCAACAGCGATAACACGTTCAGGACGAAGTGCAGGTAAACCGCTACCAATGCCAGCATAAGCTGCGGTTACATTCGAAGATGTTGTCCAAGGGTATTCACCGTAGACAAGGTCGCGACCTGCGCCTAACTGAGCTTCAAACAGTAGGTTTGCGTCTTGTGATTGCAGCGCTTTAAGCGGCTCAGTTACGTTGCAGATGAACGGGCGCCACGCTTTAGTTACTTCAAGTAGCCATTCTGTCATTTCAGAAGCAGTCTGGGAGAAGTCACATTGAGGGTAGAGCGCTTTAAGCTGAGGCATCTTCCAATCAAGTAGGAATTGAATACGCTGCTCTAAAATTTCAGGTTGATTCAGCCAACCGACAAGAATGCCTTTCTTCATTACACGATCGCCGTACGCTGGTGCAATGCCTTGACGTGTAGAGCCGTAAGCGCCATCGCCCAAACGCTCTTCTTCAAGCGTATCTTCAAGAGCATGTAAAGGGAGACACAGTGTCGCACGATCTGAGATCGCCATTTTCACTTTGATGCCAGCCTCTTGAACTTCTGCAATCTCTTCAGTTAGCGCAGCAGGGCTGATCACCATGCCAGGGCCAAGAACCGCCGTACAATTAGGATTAAAAATACCACTAGGTAGTTGGTGCAGTTTGAATGTACCGAAGTCATTTACCACAGTATGACCTGCATTGTTTCCGCCTTGGAAACGAATGCTAGCAGAAGCTTGGTCTGCTAAAAAATCGACGATGCGGCCTTTGCCTTCATCACCCCAGTTTGCGCCCACAACAACGATAGATGGCATAATTTTTCTCCTAACTGATTGAGGAATCATGTTAGGCCTACAAGGTGGATAAGAGAAATTAATTATCTTTATTATCTTGATAAGGATTCCATATATCCTTAAAGTCTTAAGCTACAAGCGAGACTCCCTATCGCGTTCGTTCCTCACTGTAGGGAATGACGATGTGGGGGTATTCCTCAATTTAATGAACGGCGATAATCAGTAGAGAAACGTCAAAACAACCGTCATTCCAGAATCGAGGAACGAGGTATCAGGAATCTCAAACCACAAACGAGATTCCCTATCACGTTCGTTCCTCACTGTAGGGAACGACGATGTGAGGATATTCCGCACTGAAGGGAATGACGGATGGGGCATTCTTCATTTTTAGGGAATGATATAAGTGACACGAGAGAGAGGACATGATGCTCGATATTAATTTGTTGAAGACGTTTGTGACGCTTGCGGAGTACAAGCATTTTGGGAAAGCGGCCAATGCACTGCACATGACACAACCCAATGTGAGTTTGCACCTAAAACAACTGGAACAACAAACACGCATAAAGTTGATAGAGAGAAGCCCTTTTCAATTGACTCAAGCGGGTGAACGGCTATTGGAAACAAGCCAAAGAACGCTACTCGAACTGCAGATTTGTCAGGCCGATCTCAATGCCATTAACGACCTTAAAATAGGGACGTTAACCATTGCCGTAAGTGACATCATTTCTCGATTTTTGCTAATTCGTCCGTTCCAGAAGTTCAAAGCGCAGTATCCCGGTATTGACCTTACGCTCTTGAATACCACGTCATCTCAGGCATCGAATTTAGTTAAAAATGCTCAAGCGGATATTGGTTTTGTTATCGCCAAAGAGCAGCACAACGAGTCTTTGTATTTCACTAAGCTGCAAGAGCTTTCTTGGTGTGCGCTTGGCGATGGGGTTGATATCCGAGACTCTGATGCAGAGCTCACTTTGATTCTACTAGGTCATGATACGAGAACGCGTGACTTTATTGATGAAGGTTTACCAAGCCTTAATCTACCTAATTATAGGGTGATGGAAGTAGGGAGTGTCGATGCTCAAATCGACTGGGCAGAAGCGGGATTTGGTGTGGCTATTGTCCCGGAGTTTGCGGTATCCACCAAGCAGCACCTGCATTCGAAAGTGACACCATTGACCAACTTCTCGAGCACCAGTCTTGGTTATATTGTTCGGCAGAACCAAGTCTTGTCGAAAGCAACCAAGCAGCTGTTAGGTTGGGTGAATGATGAGATTACACTGTTGCAAAACCAATAACTCCTTCTGATCTTAGTAGCCCACCTCGTGTGGGCTTTTTTGTGTCTGCAAAGCGCAGCTGTTTCTCCACCTAACAGGCTGTCGAACTAATTAGATCGCCCTATAAATTATTACTCTCCCAAATCAGAGCCTTAAAATTCATCGTTGACAATGTTTGATAATCAAACTAAATTCCATTTATTGATTTGATAATCAAACTACTTGTGAGTCAAAGCACTTTTTAAGCAAGATTAATCAGTAACGACTCCTAACATTGAACACACGAGCTAAGGACGCCATTTTGAGTTTTCCAACACGTCACCAACACAACTTTTCTTCACATAACAGTCAAGGTGAGAAACGCACGTTCTATGTCCTGTTATTGACCGTCGTTACCATGGTTGTCGAAATTGTTGCAGGTACTATTTACGGCTCGATGGCATTGCTTGCCGATGGTTGGCACATGGGGACGCACGCCGCAGCGTTTGGTATCACCTTATTTGCATACCGTTATGCGAAGAAACATGCCGAGAGCGAACGTTTCTCTTTCGGTACTGGCAAAGTCAGCGTGTTAGGGGGCTACACCAGCGCGATTGCATTGGGGATTGTGGCATTGTTGATGCTGGTGGAATCAGTACATCGTTTGTTTAACCCACAAGCGATTCAGTTCAATGAAGCGATCATCGTTGCTTGTATTGGTTTAACTGTGAATGTGGTGAGTATGTTTTTACTTGGCGATCACCATCATGATCACGGACACGAGCATGGCCACAATCATAGTAAGAATCACGGTCATTCACATAGCCATGAGCACGACAGCGACCATGGTCATAAACATGGCGAGCATCACGGACACCATCATGATCACAACCTACGCGCAGCCTACATGCATGTGTTGGCGGATACTCTAACTTCGCTGCTTGCGATTGTTGCGCTGCTATTTGGTAAGTTTTACGGTTGGAACTGGTTAGATGCAGCAATGGGAATGGTTGGCGCATTCGTGATTGCTAAGTGGACGATGAACCTTATGAAACAAACCAGCCCAATCCTGCTGGATGAGAATATCGACCAAGATTATCGTGACTCAGTGACCAAAACCTTAACGCCTTATGCGTCGGTCACCGATTTCCATATGTGGAAGGTGAGTGGGCATCACTATTCAGCAGCGATTACTCTTGAATCAAACAGTGATAAAACCGTCTCTGAATATAAACAAATGCTCGCCAAGTTTGATAAGATTAATCATCTTACTCTTGAAGTGCATTCAAACGACCATGCGAAATATAGAACAGCTTAACCAAATACTGACTGAGTTCTACGATAAAATGTCTTCGTGGGAGCAGTCTGTTGTCAAAGAGACGGGTTATTCCCTGGCTCAAGTACACACCATTGAAGTACTTGGTATGCATGGTGCGTTAAGAATGAAAGAGCTCGCTGAAAAGTTGGGTATTACCACGGGTACACTTACTGTTCAAATAGAAAAGTTGGTTAAAGCTGAATTGATTGAGCGCCATGAACACCCAACAGATCGTCGTGCGATTGTGGTTGCCTTGACGGATGAAGGGCAGAAGATACACGTTCACCACAATCAGCTTCACTTGAATTTGGTTAATGAGCTGACGCAAGATATCGAAGAAGACGAGAAAGCGGTGTTATTGAAGTGCCTAACCAAGATGGTAAAAGCGTTTTAGCCAGCCTTGAATTCGCACCTAACTCTTTAGCTGCAAAGCGATTGACTAGAAAATCAAAAGATGGACCTGACTCGAATTGAGTAGGTCCATTTTTTTCGCCGTTTACGCTCTACTGTACAATCATCAATAGACGGATTCACTGTTTAAAAACCAAGTCAAAACCTCCAATATTGCGCTTCGCTCGTGCTCTTCTGGAGAGCCAAAAAAATGTCATCATAAAGAATGCATCCAAATGTGCGTCAAAGTCTTTTAATTCAATGCCTTGTATACCATGACATTCAAGCCATTTATGTTCCGTCAAATAGCTGTCTCTCACTTTTATCATTCAACTAATGTACATGTATTCAATTTGTGTTATTGATGCTTTTATCTTTAGTGAAAAGATTCATTCTCTGTTTGAATACCATTGAGAATGTCACTGCTGGTGGGCTGAACAGTCGCTAGATTTAGTGCTCATTACTGATACAAAAAATATAACAATAACCAGGTCGCGCAAGTTGGATATCCATTCTTTGATGCGATTTATTTAGATACTCATAGTTAATTTAGTAAAGACGAGCCACGTATATGAATATAAAGAAAAAGCTCTATTCGTTGGGGATGTTCTCCATCTTCGGCATGATTTCACTGCTGTTTACCACATCACAATTTGCAGACACCACCGCTCAAATGAGCGAAGCCAAACAAATTACCAAAGAGCTTGAAGTGCGTTTGCTCAACCTTCGCCGTAACGAGAAAGATTTTTTACTGCGTAGCGATATGAAATACCTCGACAAGTTCGACGTAAACTACAAAAAATTCTTAGCGTCTGAATCTGAGCTAGATACAGTGCTCAGTGATTTAGGTTTAGCCAACAGCACACACCTACGTGAAGACATCGAAACTTACCACACCAGCTTTGTTAACTTAGTTAAAGCGAGCGAAGTCTATGGGCTATCACGTGACAAAGGTATGCTAGGCGAGTTTCATGTTTTGCTCGATAACATCAGCGCGACAGCCAGTGCGGAACAAAAAATCGAGCTTTACCTGTTCAATGACTTAATTGAGAAGGGGGAGTTTGACCCGAGTGTTCTTTCTATAACTTCAAATATGAGTAGCTCAGCGGCTTTGATAGACGCTGCTCGCCAAGTGGTTGAGCAAAAGCGCGTGATCGGTTTGAAGCATAACGAAGGCCTGCTAGGCGAAGCGCGTTCTGGTTCGCACGTTATCGAGACTCAGTTTAAAGAATTCTCGGCGGTGCTAGACCAACAAACGCAGCAAGAGATGGACAAACTATCGCTGATCAACAACATCCTTTGCGTCACACTACTTGTGTCGATCATTCTGTTCAGCTGGTTAATCGTCCGTTCTATCATTGGCAAAATTGAGTCACTGCTTTCGGTTATCCGTAATATCGTTAACTCAAACGACGTGTCTATTCGCTCTCACCTAGATGGTAAAGACGAACTCAGCACGCTAGGCCAATACTTCAACCAACTGTTGGATCAACTGGAAGGGCTTATCGCTGCCTCTCAATTTAAGTCACTGCAACTGACACAAAGCACATCGAACATGCATGATGAGCTAGAGTCAGTAATCAAACAGTTTGAAGTTCAAGCAAATCACACATCTACAATGACAACGTCAGTTCAAGAGATGGTACTCACCATTGGCGAGATCTCTGAAAGCACATCGGTTGCCGCTGAAGGTGTACATCAAGCGAAAGTGAATGCCGATAAAGGCCGTGAAGTGGTGGTTGAAACCATCAGCAACATCACCCAGTTGTCTGAACGTCTTTCAAGCAGCCAAGATTCGATCAGTTCACTGAACCATCATGTTGACCAGATCGGCGATGCAGTAAACATCATCCAAGGCATTGCAGAACAAACTAACCTATTGGCATTGAACGCAGCAATTGAAGCAGCACGTGCGGGTGAACAAGGTCGTGGCTTTGCGGTAGTTGCCGATGAAGTACGCGCACTAGCAAGCAGAACGCATCAATCGACCACAGAGATAACTTCAGTGGTGAGTGCAATTCAAAGCCAGATGCAGGCGTCGATGGCAGAGATTGGCGAGTGTAATCAACAAGGTCAACTAACGCTGAAAGATTCGGAAGAGCTGGATGCGAGCTTGCAACTTATCTTGAGCGACATGGAAAGCATCCAAGGTAATTCAGAACGTATTGCTTCAGCGATTGAAGAGCAGGGCGCAGTAATGGCGCAAGTGAGTGACTCAATTACTGAGCTGAACACTATCTCGAACGACAATAACGCTTCGGCGCAGCATTGCTTAGTTGAAGTGGACAAGGTAGCAGAGCAAGCGAACGATATGGACCAAGCGGTCGCGCAGTTCAAGACTTCATAAACAACATAGAACTTACTAAAACAAAAGGCGTGGATCATCTACGCCTTTTTTGTGCCTGAAATTCAAATAGATAAATGACGAGAATAAAAAAACGGCCCGATCTGGGGGAAGATCTGGGCCGTTATATTACGTATTAAAGGGGGGACTACTTATTTCGGCCTTCCAGCACATCCAGTGCCAGTTCAACCGCTTTATCAATATTGTCGCATCCCGCTAACTTACCTGAGCTGATAGGACCAAGCACATTAGCGTATAACGAGAGCTGCTTGTTAAATGGCAGGCTCAACTGCTCATATAAACGCTGGCGAATCTCGGCATGTTGCTCAGGAGCGTGAGCAGCAAGGCTTTTCAAAGTGTCATAAACAAGAGTGGTGGTAGTGTTCATTCGTCTCTTTATCATTAAGTGGGAGGCGCTTATTTTATAATCTTTTCGTATTCTTTTACTGTGACATAAGTCATACAATATTATTAATGTGTTTGTCTTTTCAATCTAATGAGAATAAGGCATTCCAAAATAGACTTAAGTATCTGTGAAATATAACTAAAATAATGACAGACTATCGAACACACAAACGAATTGGCGCGTTTCTGGCAAACGGTTAAATCTATAGGAAGAGGAACAACATGCACTACGACGTATTCAACGGAGACGCAGATGGCATAATCGCGTTGTTACAGCTGCGATTAAGTGAGCCAAGAGAGAGCGTGCTCATTACTGGTGTTAAGCGTGATATTAAGTTGGTCTCTCAAGTTGTTACTCAAACTATGGAGCCGGGTAAGCAAGGTGATGTTTCTTCCGTTACCGTTTTAGATGTATCGATGGAGAAAAACCTGCCTGCACTGCACTCACTGCTAGACGCAAACATCAATGTATTTTATTGCGATCACCACCGAACAGGGGATGTCCCAACTTCTAGTCATTTAGATACTCTGATTGATACCGCGCCAGAGAGCTGCACGAGCTTGCTGATTAACCAGAAGCTGAATGGTGCGCATGTGGCTTGGGCAATCGCAGCTGCCTTTGGCGACAATCTAAAAACGGTGGCGGCGCGGCTAGCGGATGAAAATGGATTCGCTCAATCTCAAAAAGAGTTTCTAGAAGAGCTAGGTACCTTGATTAACTACAACGGTTACGGTTCGTCACTCAGTGATTTGCATTTCACGCCAGCTGAGCTCTACGAAACCCTTTATCAATACCCGAACCCGTTTGATCTTTTGGATGATAAAGACTCGGTGTTTTATCGACTACGAGATGCTTATCAAAATGATCGCCAGCAGTTATCAAACCTTGCTCCTGTTTATGAAAGTGAAGTCGCACGTGTGTTTGAACTACCAGGCGAGACTTGGGCAATGCGCATCAGTGGCGTATTTGGTAATGAAATCGTTAATCAAGATCCAAACCGAGCGCAAGCAGTATTAACGAAAAACCAAGACGGCGAGTCTTACACGGTGAGCTTACGTGCGCCATTATCAAATAGAACGGGTGCAGACGAAATTTGCTCAAGTTTTGCGACTGGCGGAGGAAGAAAAGCAGCGGCTGGAATTAATCAACTTAATGAACTTGACAAGGTGAATTTTATTTCACTATTGGATGCATATTATTCATCTGGCACTGACGGTTAACTGAAAAACTCCCGACGTATACATTCAAAATCCTACAAATTCTTGCTCCTATATTCCGTTATACGTGCGTATTGCTAGCACATGTATGATGGCTATATCCAGGCTGTTTTAGTGATATCACTCGCAATGGCATCTGGTCTTAGGTCAGTAATTACGGCGTATTTGGGATGATTTTTGCCGATTTAAAGTTTATTTTTTCCTATCGGTGATTTTTTATATTTTTGGTTAATTATCTTAGTGAATTAAGGTTGATTAAATATTTATATGGTCAATGCATTCAGCCGAAAATAACAGTTTTTAGCATTTCAATTTGAATGAAAAGTCAAAATCATATTGATTCTGATATTCAATCTGTGACTTAAAATCACAAGTTAAATCAAAGGTCATCTTTTCCTATAAATTCCATTACTTATCTATAAATATTCATGATTACAATGAATTGGTTCGGTTGTGATTGGCACAGCTGTTAAGTAAGGAAGTGGGACTAATGTTGAAACGTAAAGCTCTACAATTAGCAGTATCGCTCGGCATGGCGGCAATGTCTGGCGCTGTTTATGCGAATGGTTCAGATATGACGAATCCAGACTCTGGCGTGGTGGTTGGCTATTGGCATAACTGGTGTGACGGTGGCGGCTACCAAGGTGGTAATGCGCCATGTGTGACGCTGGATGAAGTGAACCCAATGTACAACATCGTGAATGTGTCATTCATGAAGGTTTACGATGTGGCTGATGGTCGAATCCCAACTTTTAAACTGGACCCAACCATTGGGCTTTCAGAAGAACAAATTATTGACCAAATCTCTGAGCTCAACAAGCAAGGTCGCTCTGTACTGTTGGCTTTGGGTGGTGCTGATGCACACGTAGAGCTAGAAACCGGTGATGAAAGAGCCTTTGCTGATGAGATTATCCGTCTTACCGAGCGTTACGGCTTCGATGGCCTAGATATTGACCTTGAACAAGCAGCCGTAACCGCCGCAAACAACCAAACCGTGATTCCGGATGCACTTAAGCTAGTGAAAGATCACTACCGCGCGGAAGGTAAAAACTTCCTTATTACAATGGCGCCTGAGTTCCCGTATCTCACGACAGGCGGTAAGTACGTTCCTTATATCGATAATCTAGAAGGCTACTACGACTGGATTAACCCACAATTTTACAACCAAGGTGGCGATGGTATCTGGGTTGAAGGCGTGGGTTGGATTGCTCAAAACAACGATGCGTTAAAAGAAGAATTCATCTACTACATTTCTGATTCTCTTATCAACGGAACGCGTGGCTTCCACAAAATCCCACATGACAAGCTCGTGTTTGGTATTCCTTCAAGCATCGATGCTGCAGCAACCGGTTTTGTACAAGAGCCACAAGATTTATACGACGCATTTGATAGCCTAACGGCGCAAGGTCAACCGCTACGTGGTGTGATGACTTGGTCTATCAACTGGGACATGGGCACCAACAAAAACGGCCAACAATACAACGAGCAGTTCATTAAAGACTACGGCCCGTTTGTACACGGTCAGGTAACGCCACCACCAGTCGAGGGCGAGCCCGTTCTTAAAGGTGTCGAAAATACGCGTGTTCTTCACGGCACAACGTTTGATCCTATGGATGGCGTGACGGCAACAGACAAAGAAGACGGCGATCTAACGTCATCAATCGATGTCGAAGGTTACGTTGAAACCAGTGTTATTGGCACTTACGTTTTGACTTACCGAGTGAAAGACAGCGATAACAACGAAACCACTAAAGCGAGAACGGTAGAGGTTTACAGCCAGAAGCCAGTATTTAATGGCGTATCTGACACAACAGTTGTGTTGGGTACTGCATTTGATGCTATGGCAGGCGTGACGGCGAATGATGCTGAAGATGGCGACCTGACAAGCACTATTACACACACTGGCAGTGTCGATGTAAATGAAATCGGCAACTACACACTTGTGTATAGCGTGACAGACAGCGCGAACCAAACCGTAACCGTTGACCGTAAAGTGTCTGTAACTGATGGTTCTAACTGTGCTGCTGCATGGGATGCCGACACCGTTTATGTTGAAGGTGACCAAGTATCTCATGACGGTTCAACGTGGGGAGCAGGTTGGTACACTCGCGGCGAAGAGCCAGGAACAACAGGTGAGTGGGGCGTTTGGAGAAAAGTTTCAGACTCTTCATGTGGTGGTAACCCAGATCCGGGCGATGACTTAGAGCTTTCGGTTTCAGGACTTCAATCACAATATGCGCCAGATAACGGCAACGTGCGTTTAGATCTGACACTGACATCAAATGAAGCATTAGATGTTACCGCTATGGTGATCAACAGTGCAGGTACTGTGGTTGAGCAAACTAAGGTTAACGTAACGTACAGCCGTGCTATTACCATCGACTTATACGATGTAGCGGAAGGGCAATATGCACTTGAAGTAGTCGGTAAAGCATCTGACGGTGAAATGGTGATGGTAAACGATTCGTTCGCTGTTAAAGACGGTGGCGGAACAACACCTCCTCCAGGTGATTACCCTCCATATGAAGCGGGCACAAACTACGCAGCAGGTGACATTGTGGTCGGCAGCGATAATGGCTTGTACGAATGTAAGCCTTGGCCATACACGGCATGGTGTGCAAGCGCGTCTTACGCTCCAGCAGATAGCCAATACTGGCAAGATGCTTGGACAAAGCTGTAGTCTGATAGCTCAACGCTAGCAATATAAAGTAGACGATCAAAGAGAGGCCATTGTGCCTCTCTTTTTTATGTTTAAACAGTTCTGACTTAGAGCTTTAAAACCCACTTAACCTTAAACTCTGCTCTGCATATTGCTCTAGATCAAAATAGGAGTGATTATCAATTGTATTACATGTTAAGAAATAGCACTATGCGCACATTGAATTTTATATATTGTTAATATTTGCATAATGAATCTTGCTCAAGTCGACCTCAATCTACTCGTTATTCTTAAACACCTTCTTGAAGAGAAGCACGTTTCCAACACGGCATTGGCGCTGGATATGAGCCAACCTACGGTGAGCCGATCTCTGCAAAAACTGCGTACCGTTTTCAATGATGATCTATTGGTGCGAGCGGCTTATGGCTATGAGTTAACGCCAAAAGCAGAAGCCATAAAGCAAGATCTCAATTCGGTACTGACACGTTTAGAAAAGCTGGTACATGGCGATGTATTCGAGCCGCAAAGCAGTGACAGTACGGTTCGCTTCTTTGGTTTAGTGCCTAATGTCGCGCACTTGCTGCCCAAGGTAGTTGCGGAGATACGTCAACAAGCGCCAAACATGACTGTTGATATCGACTCGATTCCTAAACGACACTTTGAGCCTCTGTTATCCGGTGATGCGCACTTTGTGTTGTCGACCCACGAGCCGTTAAGTTCAGAGCAAAATTTGTATCGAATGTTCGTGATTAGCCGCGATTACCGTTTGCTGATGAGTAAAAAACATCCTTTGGCGGACAAAGAGATCACGGTTGATGACTTGTTGAATAGCCAACTTGGTCAAATCTCACTGCAAGGGGATAAGAAGCTCTCGATCGAAAGTCGATTTAAAGATCTTGGCTTGATTGATAAGCAGCGCCAGCTGTCCATTCCAATTCAGCTTTCCAATTTTAACGTCGCGCCGGATATGGCAGAAGCAACCGACATCATCTTTCATTTACCGACACCTTTTGCTCAACAAGCCGCTAAGCAAAGAGATCTTGTTTGTAAACGCGTGCCTAAAGCGTTGCGCCACCCATCAGAAGACGTCTATCTATATTGGCATAAGCGCTTTCATAACGACCCGATGTGTCGCTGGGTTCGCAACATATTCAAAGAACTTTATACATAATTCATCTGCAGGGTGAATGAAAATTATGAATACCTATCGAGTTGAATATAGATCTCTTTCGTTATTTGAATGGTGAATAACGAGAATCGATTTTTGGTATGAAACTTTCGTTGATAAGAATGGTAGTCGGTTGTTTAATGCAAACCATTATCATTACTAATCACATATAAGAATGAATATCATGTCTGAGAGATCTCTTTTGATTCGCAAACCCCTTTTGATTCGTAAACCCCTTTCGATCGCAGTCGCTGTTATTTGTACCTCATTTTCGGCTAACGTGTTGGCGCAAGAAGAAGCGCAAGCAACAGATGAGCAAATGGTTGTTACGGCAACTCGTACCGAGATGGCACTAAAACAAGCGCCAGCTTCGATGTCGGTTATCACCGCGCAAGACATTGAAGACAGCCCTGGTATTACCTTGGCAGACATCGTTGCCGAATCAACGAGTGTTGAGTCTGATTTTGATAGCACACGTGCTGGCCGTCAGATGATCTCTATTCGTGGTATGGATTCAGACTACACACTAATCATGGTGAATGGCCGTCGTCTTAGCTCTGCAAGTGCCATCATCCGTGGTAACGACTTCGACCTATCAACGATTCCTGCTGATTCGATCGAACGTGTTGAAATAATCCGTGGCCCAATGTCTGCACTTTACGGTTCAGATGGTATGGGCGGTACAATCAACATCATCACTAAGGCTCCAGAAAACGATTGGAGCTCTACACTGAGCATGGACACTTCATCTCCACTTGATGGTGATGGAGGGGAAGAGTATTCGATGGGCTTCACGACATCTGGTGCGTTGATTGAAGACGAGTTGTTTGCTCGCCTATCTGTTAACCAAACTAGCCGTGATGCTTGGCAACCCTATTCTGGTACGCATAGCTCTGGTTACGATCGTTCAGACATTACTGCGTTAGAAGAAAGAGAGACATTAAGCTTACTCGCGAGCCTGACATGGAATGCAACAGACAACCAAACCATTGATTTCGATTTTGGTTACAGTGACGACGAACGTGAGTCATCTGCGGAAAACGTATCATCTGTGATTGAGTCTGACACACGTGTTGTACGTCAGAGCCAAGCGATCACACATAGTGGTTTTTGGAGCTGGGGTGACACGCAAGTACGTTATTCACGTGAAAATGTGACAGATAATGATGCTGCGGACTCAGATACTAACTATAGCAGTGACATCGAAGAGCTGACTCAAATTGTTGAAGCTTCGGCGACCACTTATCTTGGTGATAGTCACACCGTAACGTTTGGTATGGACTACCAGTTGAGTGAATTAACCAACAAAGAAAACTTAGTCAATGGTACATCTGAAGCTTATCAAGGTGCGTTATTTGTTCAAGACCAATGGTTAATGACGGATCAACTAACGGCAACCATTGGTGGTCGTTTAGATAAGCATGAACTGTACGGTGAAGAGTTCAGCCCACGTGTGTACTTGGTTCATCAAACAACGAATGACCTGATCATCAAGGGTGGTGTGGGTAAAGCATTTAAAGCACCAACATTGACTCAAAATCAGACAGACTACACAGTTAATAGCTGTAAAGGCGTATGTGATTTACATGGTAATGAAGATCTTAAGCCCGAAACCAGCTTGAACTATGAGATCGCTGCGATTTATAGCCAACCTCGTTGGAATGTTGAAGGTGCCTTATTCCGAAATGAAATCAACGACCTAATTGATCGTGATGAAACCTATTGTGAGAACGGCGGAGTGTTTGAATCGGGTAAAGGTTGCGCTGATAGTTCAAGCTCAACTGGCTATGTGAATGGTAAGCGTACTTATACAAACGTATCAGAGGCTGTAGTTCAAGGTGCTGAGCTTACAGGCCAATTCCAAATTACTGATGAATGGGGTGTGTCTGGTAATTACACATTCTTAGACACTGAAGATAAGTCTACTGGTGACGAATTACTTGATCGTTACAAGCATTCGGGTTTAGTTAAACTGAACTGGAGCCCAACTTACGATCTAAGTACCTTCGTGAGTGCGCGTTACCGTGGTGAACGTCAGATCGAAAGCGATCTAACTCAAGACGCTTACACAACGCTGAACCTAGGTGCTGTCTACAACGTGAATGCTTCAGTACGACTACGTGCAGGTATCACGAACTTAACTGACGAAGCTGTATCACAAGAGCTAGAGAGCATGGGCTATGTTGAAGAGCCACGTACTTACTACGTAGGTATGACAGCGGACTTCTAATTTAGAGTTCAGTAACTGATAGCTTGATACAAAAGAACCCACACTGGCTGATGCTCTAAAAGGAGAATGGCGAGTGTGGGTTCTTTTTTGATCTATAGATTTGGTTTAATTTGCCGTTTATCTATTAATCTAGATTTTGACACATGTGATCAGCGCATTACCGGACTGAGTATCCCAAGGAATCAGCTTGTCGTAATCGTGCTCGAAGATATTAACCTCGAAGTAGGGCTTCAATATCTCGATTAACTCTTTAAACGAGAATGCCACCATTGGGTGTTCATCATTCCACATTTGAGTTTCACCAGCAGTCGTCTTTTCGATGCTAAGCTTTAGCGCTTGCTTATCACCCTGACCAGAGTAATACCAACCAGAACGGAACGTGAAATCGTCTTTGTCTTGGTTTGTTGTGTGTCTAACAAACAGGTCGTTGCTGATCTTGTCTTTATCAACCACGTTAAAACAGAAAATACCTTCTGGCTTTAACGCACGATGCACACTTTCAATACACTCTTTAAGCTTCTCAAGGCCATCGTTGTAATGGATGGAATACAGGAAGCAAGTGATAAGATCGAGTGGTTCCGTGACCTCAAAGTTACTCATGTTTTGTACTGAGAACTTGGCTTCCGGGCAGCGAACTTCTGCGATATCTAACATCGGCTTGTTAAGATCTAGGCCACCGCTTTGGTAACCGAAATCAATAAAATGACGAACGTGTGGGCCAGTGCCACAAGCTAAGTCGAGGTGTGTTTTTCCTTCATTTCCAAAGATTTGATGGAGTCTACGTACGCAGTTACTTTGCGCTTGGTAGTCAATATCTACACACATTAAATCATAGTAACCGGATAGGTCGGTATAGAGTGCGTTGGCGGACATATTTGCCTGCAGCATAAGCTGAAAAATTAGGGTGGCGCATCATATACCGAAATTGGAAAATCGCAATCAAATATTCGATCAATGAAAGCGTTTTATTTTCTAACTTATGGTCGTTTTAAATGAGACCGTTTAAAGGGATGTTTAAGCTGCCAACAACATCAGTACGCGTGTCATCGCTATTCACTTTGCCCTGACTACTTATTCGTTAACTAAAACAGGTGTTGCTCCCTCAATGCAGCGACCATACGGGCTTTGCGGAACGCTTTTATCACGAGACGAGATAGGAAAAATATGGTATCTAGGTAAACCCAGTGTGACATTTATAATTTTATGATTAATCAGTAATTTTACTGATTCAAACCGAGTTCTTGAAAAGGAAACAATTAAGGAAAGTGGGCTGTTGATAAAAACCAAATCACTCAAGCTAAATAAGCGAACTAAACAAGGAGAGTTGTAACAATGACATCAGCAATAAATGCACAGGGTTCAATGGAAAATAGAACAGCATTGGAAAGCAGTGCTTCAATAGAAATTAAGGTGGATGACTTGTCGGGTGGGGAAGTCGTTGAATTGCTTGAAGAGCATCTTGCTGATATGTACGCAACTTCGCCAGCCGAAAGCGTCCATGCACTGGATCTAGATGGGCTCAAGTCACCAGAAATTACCTTTTTCAGTGCTTGGAAAGACAGCCAACTGCTTGGGTGTGTCGCCATTAAAGAGCTGAATACCCAACACGCTGAACTCAAATCAATGAGGACCTCACAGTTTGCTCGAAAGTCAGGTGTTGCGAGCCAACTTTTACAGCACGTATTGGATACAGCAACCGCCCGCCAGTATCAAACAATCAGTTTAGAGACCGGCTCAGAAGACTACTTTAAGGCTGCGCGTAACCTGTATGAAAAGTTTGGCTTTGGATACTGTGAACCCTTTGCTGATTATGTGTTGGATCCGCACAGCCAGTTTATGCGTATTGAGTTGCGTTAAGAGGCTAACCTTAGATGTCGACTTACTTTGCAGGTTTCTCCCTTGGCCTTTCGCTGATTCTTGCGATTGGCTCTCAAAATGCGTTTGTTTTAAAGCAAGGGCTTAAGAACCAACACGTATTGGCAGTTTGTGCTGTATGTGCCATTTCTGACGCCTTACTGATTAGCTTTGGCGTGACGGGCTTTGGCGCAATCGTTAAACAGTTCCCACAAATTGAGCAGTTCGCCCGTTATGGTGGCGCTATCTTTTTGGGTGTCTATTCATTCTTAAGCTTCCGATCAGCATTTACCGAAAACCACGCCTTAGAAGCCACGGCAGAAACTAAAGACTCATTAACCAAAGCGATTGCGATGTGTTTGGCGTTCACTTGGCTTAACCCGCATGTGTATTTGGATACTGTGGTATTGCTGGGGTCTATCTCAACTCAATATCAACCGGATCAAATGTTGTTTGGCGCTGGGGCGGTATCGGCGTCATTCGTGTTCTTCTTTTCACTTGGATATGGCGCTCGCTTCTTGGCTCCAATGTTTAGGAACCCGAGAGCGTGGAAGGTGTTGGAATTTGTCGTTGGCGTGATCATGGCATCTATTGCAATATCTTTGATTGTCTAGCTGCGCGTAATTAGGCTTCCATTTTGGTATAGGTGTTGAATACACGCCAGTAGAAAGCCTAACCTTACGTTTAATCTCACAAGCAGATGCAGTAAATATCGAATTCTTCGGCCCGAATGGTAATAGACTGGCAAGCCGTGATGTAGCGTTTAGCACAGTAACTCTGGGCGCTTCGTACAATTTTTGACGACCTCTGTGAAATAGCTTAAAGCTAAAGCTATGGACACCTAAAACCGCTCTAACGTTGAGCGGTTTTTTTATGTCAAAAATAACGATTGGTCACGCTATGGGCGGAGTTGGTCCAAAGCCTGAAATTAGTTGGTTTTCACAAGCTTATAAAAGGGAATTATCTCGACTATTTTGGTAGATTAAAGGTATTACAGACTTCCAGTGAGCAGCAATGAAGATTCTTCACACGTCCGATTGGCACCTTGGCCAAAACTTCTACAATAAAAGCCGTAAGAATGAACATGAACGGTTTTTACAATGGTTACTTGAGCAAGTTACAGAGCACGACATCGACGCGATCATTGTTGCTGGCGACATTTTCGATACCAGTACACCGCCGAGTTACGCTCGTGAGATGTATAACAAGTTTGTGGTCGATTCGAACAAGATCGGTTGCCAATTGGTGTTATTAGGTGGAAATCACGATTCAGTCTCTGTGCTTAAAGAGACACAACAGCTGCTCAAATACATGGGCGCAGACGTGATTCCTAATACCAATGAAGATCATGCGACTCAGGTTGTCGAACTAAAAGGCAAGAACGGCGATGTAGAAGCGCTGGTTTGTGCCATTCCTTTTATTCGCCCTCGCGATGTGTTGATGAGCCAGGCGGGTGTCACTGGCGTTGAGCGTCAGAAGCAACTCGGCGATGCAATCAAACAGCATTATCAAAGTGTTTATGATGCGGCGGTTGCTAAGCGCGCGACGTTTGTAAACAGCGAGCACATGCCGATTATCGCTACCGGTCATTTAACGGCGATGGGTGTCCAACAATCGGATTCTGTGCGTGATATCTATGTCGGCAACCTTGATGGTTTCGCCGCTGATGGCTTCCCAGACGCAGACTATATCGCACTTGGTCATATCCATCGCCCACAAGTGGTGGCAAAGCGTGAATACATTCGTTATTCAGGCTCTCCAATCCCACTAAGTTTTGATGAACTTAAGTCTCAGAAACAAGTGTGTGTTGTTGAGTTTGTTGAAGGTGAGCGCACCATTTCTCAATTGCCTGTTCCCACATTCCAACCTCTAGCTGAAATCAAAGGCGACTTGAGCGAGATCGAATCTCAGCTGAACCAATACATAGGTTTAGATAGCGAACAAAGCGTGTGGTTATCGATCGAAGTGCAAGCGCAAGATTACCTTTCAGATCTCCAAGAACGTATGCGTGCATTGACCGAAGGCTTGAACGTAGAAGTACTTCAACTGCGCCGTGCAAGAGAGCGTCGTAATCAAGCATTAGAGCAAGAGTCGGCAGAAACCTTATCTGAACTGAGCCCGATGGACGTGTTTAGCAAGCGTATTGCCTTAGAAGAGTTTGAAACGGATTCTGAAAAAGCGCGTTTAGAGCGCATGACGGTGAAGTTTAAACAAGTGATGGTTGAAGTGTCTGAGAGCGCTCAAGCGCCAAACAAAGTAGAAGAGTAACCAGTATGAAGATTTTAAGCCTAGAATTTGAAAACCTGAACTCTTTGAAAGGACGTTGGAAGCTCGATTTCACCCAATCACCGTTTGCAGAAAATGGTCTGTTTGCGATTACTGGCCCAACAGGGGCGGGTAAAACCACCATTCTTGATGCGATTTGTTTGGCATTGTTCCACCGCACACCGCGTTTGAAGAGCATTGCCAAAGGCAACAATGAATTAATGACACGTGGCACGGGTGAGTGTTTTGCTGAACTGGAATTTGAAGTGCAGGGCAAAACGTACCGTTCTAACTTCCATCAAAAGCGAGCGCGTGGAAAACAAGATGGCGCATTACAAACGCCAACGTGTGAATTTGCCGATGCTGACACAGACAAAGTCTTAGAGACGATGCTGACCAAGAAAACCAAGTTGGTGGAGCAGGTAACAGGTCTCGATTTTTCACGCTTCACTAAATCCATCATGTTGTCTCAGGGTGAGTTTGCGGCGTTCTTAAATGCCAATGCTAACGACCGTGCAGAGCTACTTGAAGAGCTGACGGGAACAGAAGTTTATAGCCTGATTTCAGAGCGTATCTACGATCATTTTAAGTCGAGTGAAGAGTCGCTTAATCAACTTAAAGCGAAAGCTGAAGGTGTGAGCTTACTGTCTGAAGAGCAAATCAAAGAGCTGACCGCAGAGCGTGAAACGCTAGAAGTAGAGCAGAAGCGTTTAGCCGAGCAATTAAAAGAGTGGCAAGTGCATCTTAGCTGGTGGAAAGACGTGACCAAAGCTGAGCAAACTATTGCGGCCAGTGAGCTCGATCTGAAAACCGCTCAAGATGAACTAGACCGTAACCAACCGTCACTAGAGCGCTTGGCAAACAGTGAGCCGGCTGAAAAGCTGCGTCCAGTACACAAAGATTTAAAGCGTTGCGAACAAGAGGTGAACACTACTCAAGCTCACCTAGATAACAGCACCAAGTTACTTGCCGTTCGTGATGCAGAAATGCAAGACGCGCAAACTAAACTGACTCAAAGCAGTGCGATTGTCGAACAGGTAAAAGCCGAACAGCAGGATCAAGAGAAGATCATCGAGCAGGTTCGCCCGTTAGATAACCAAATTGCCGTACTCAAAGATAAGCAAACTGCGGCCGTTAGTGCAGCGAATACGCTTAACGAGCAACATACGCAGCAGCGTAATCAACAGATTGTTTTAGTCCAAAAAACAGATGCACTGAAGCAACAAGATAAACTCAGCACTGAGTACCTAAATACGCATCAAGCTGACCAACATCTGGAAAAATACCTAGGTCAGTGGCAAGCAAAGGTCGAGCAAGTTCGTACTCTAGAGCGCCAGCATTCAGAGCAGTTGAATTCAGCGAAGCAAGCTTTGTCTGCAGTTGATGCACAGCAAACGATCATCAAATCCGCGCAAGATGCTAAAGCAACGCAAGATAAAACTTTAGCTGAATTGGTTGTGCTAGAAAGTAGTGCAAAGCAACAGTGGGAAGCCTTGCAAGGCAACACTAGCGAGCAAGTGTTGAATTCGCAAAAAGATCTGTTGGAGTTTTGGAATCGCAATACGCACTCATTACTCGAGATCAATCGTTGTTTCCTAAATGCCCAACAACAGCTGCACGCAAAAACACAGGCACATCAAACCAACACCCAGTTGGTCGACAAGCTTTCGAAAGAGCGTGAAGTGTTGCTTCTGCGATACCAAGAAAAAAAGACCTCACTTGAACGTTTAGTTCGCTTAATTGATCAAGAAGGTGACCTTGCGAAATACCGAGCGTCATTGAAGCCAGGTATGGATTGTCCATTGTGTGGTTCAACAGACCATGCGATCGAACAATCACAAAGTTCGAAGGATTTGAATGCCCAGAAAGAGCTTGAGGAACAAGAATTAGCAGCGATTCAGAAAGAAGGCCAAGAGCATCGTCAGCAGTTAGATTCTCTTACCCTTGTGATTGTGGCGCTTAACGATGACATTCAACGTGCGCAAGCGGATATTCAACAAGCTCAGCTGAATTGGCAAGGCGTTGTCGGCAAGCTTCAACAGAGCTTATCGGATTTCGTTGGCACGGCTCCTGAACTGGCACTGCTAACGATTAACGATTTAGGCAATGAAGCTACAGTCGCGACCTTTGCTCAGCAGTGTGAACTTCAACTAAGTCAGAGCGCGCAGCAACTCAAAGCGTTGGGTGATGCTAAAGCGCATTACGCTGAAGCTGAGAAACAACGCCTGTCTGTAAGTGTTATGGCTGACAAGGCGCAGTCTAATCTCGAGTTGGCCGAGCAACGCTTAGCTGATTTGAATAAGCAAAACCAAGTCGCAAACGAGCAAGTGACTCAAATAGCTCAAGCGAAAGGCCAGCAATGGAACGCTTTGAAAGAGAGCATTGTTCAAACTTCTATCGAAGCACCTGAACTTGAGCATATCGATGATTGGTTTACTGCGAAATCGCAAGCATCAAGCACATGGCAGCAAACCAAACAGCAACAGGCCGATATTGAGAAGCAACTGATTACTCAAAATGCCGAATTGAAAACGTTAGACGACAAGCTAAGCAGTGTTGAGAAAGAGCTCGCGACACTGACGCAACAGAGTGAGTCTTTAGTGTCAGAACTCACTCGTGTAACGGCTGAAAGAACAGAGTTGTTTGGTGACAAAGACATTCAAGCCACCAGCAATGCGATGAAGCAAAGAGTCACTGAAGCAGTAAATGCATTTGATGCCGCGCAGTTAGTGCTTAACCGCAGCGAACTTGAACATCGAACCGAGCAAACCAAACACACTGGTTTCTCGGACGAGTTAGTCAGTAAGCAATCGAGCTACACACAAGCGTCGAATGCTTGGTTAGAAGCGCTGAAAACTAGCCCGTTCGAAGATGAGGCTAATTTTGAAGCAGCGTTGTTAGATGAAGAGGTTAGAACTCAACTTCAAAGCCTGAAGAAGTCTTTAGACGAAGCGATTGTCAGTGCGCAAGCTAGGTTGAACGCCGCCAAAGCGACACAAGTGGATCTACTAAATCACGAAAATGCGAAAGCATGGCAAGAGCAAAACCAACAGCAAGTTGAAGAAGCGACGACTGAGTGTCAAAACGCACAACAAAGCCATGCAACCAAGATCGGCGCAATTTCTGCCAATCTTGAAACGGATAGCCAGAACCGCAGTAATCAGCAAGATCTGTTTAAGCAAATTGATGAGCAACAAGTCGAGTTTGATGATATCTCTCGTTTGAACTCACTTATTGGCTCTAAGAACGGCGACAAGTTCCGTAAGTTTGCCCAAGGTTTAACATTGGAAAACTTGGTGTACCTTGCGAACAAGCAGCTACAACGTTTGCATGGTCGTTACGAGCTTAAACGTAAAGCCGACGATGGTTTAGAACTGCAAGTGCTCGACACATGGCAGGGCGATGTGATGCGTGATACAAAGACTTTATCAGGTGGCGAAAGCTTCTTGGTGAGCTTGGCGTTGGCATTAGCGCTATCTGATCTTGTGAGCTACAAAACCAGTATTGATTCTCTGTTCTTAGATGAAGGTTTCGGCACGTTGGATAGTGACACATTGGACATTGCCCTTAACGCGTTAGATAACTTGAATGCATCAGGCAAGATGATCGGTGTCATTAGCCACGTTGAAGCACTGAAAGAGCGAGTGCCCGTTCAGCTTAAAGTGACAAAACACTCTGGCTTAGGTGTGAGTGAGATGGAGAAGCAGTACAAGGTTGTCGCTTAGGTTGTTACTTTGGTTCTTGCTAAATTTATCTGCGCAGAAATAGAAACAGAGCTAGATGAAGCAGATCCCCGACTCAGTCGTTCCTCCTTCTCGAGGATGACGGAGTCGGGAGTAGTCACAAATCACTACGCAGTCACTCCTTAAAGTCAGGAACGAACGTCATAGAGAACTAGGCTTTGTTCGTATTGCCTTCGTCATTCTCTAAAGCGAGGTACGAGCGTAATAGGGAATCTCTAGTAAACGCAGGAAGTGGATGCTTCAAGAAGGGAACGGCCATGCACAAGAAACCCCATTTACCGACTAAGATATGTCCTGCTTGCCAAAAGCCTTTCGCATGGCGTAAAAAATGGCAGCGCTGTTGGGATGACGTGATCTACTGTTCTGAACGTTGTCGTCGTAATAAGTCTTAGTCCCATAATCTGAATAGATCAGGTCAATCCTCATGATCTAAACCCGTTAACTCCAATATTTCCTTCCTTTGTCGTAATTTTGATGATCCTTTAATCGTTTCGTCATTCATTTCTCAAGTTAATATTTCTATCTGTAAGATAAGTGATGTATAAAGGCGGCATGAAGATACCTAAAAGAATACAGCCTTTAGTTGACGACGGTTTAGTCGACGAGGTGACAAGCCAACTCATGAGTGGCAAAGAAGCATCGGTGTACATTGTGCGCTGCGGCGATACGATCCGTTGTGCCAAGGTATATAAGGAAATAAGCCAACGCAGCTTCAAAAAAGCGACCGCGTATCGTGAAGGCCGAAAAGTCCGAAATAGCCGCCGCGCTCGAGCGATGGAAAAAGGCTCTGGCTTTGGTCGTGAACAACAAGAAAAGGTTTGGCAAAGTGCTGAAGTGGATGCCTTATATAAACTGGCAGAAGCGGGTGTTCGTGTGCCTGTCCCTTATGGTTGCTTTGATGGCGTACTGCTTATGGAGCTGGTCACTGACGATGAGGGTTACGTTGCACCACGTTTGAACGATGTGGTGATGTCAGCAGAGCAAGCGATCGAAGACCACGCCGTGATGATGACTTACGTAGTTAAAATGCTGTGTGTTGGTTTGATCCATGGTGACTTGTCTGAGTTCAACGTATTGGTGGATGAGTACGGTCCAGTAATTATCGACCTACCACAAGCGGTTGACGCTTCGGCTAACAACAACGCTGAGTGGATGCTGGCTCGTGACATCAATAACATCCGTGACTATTACGCTCAGTTTGCTCCTGAACTGGCAAAAACCGAGTATGCCAAGGAAATGTGGGCGCTGTACGAGAAAGGCGACTTGAAGCCAGACAGCAAACTGACGGGTGAGTTTACGGAAACCGACGACTTGGCTGATATCGAAGCCATCATGCAAGAGATAGACGCTGCGCGAATTGAAGAACAACATCGACGCGAGCGAGCTAAAGAAGAGAAAGAAGGTGTTGACGATACTAAGTTCAATTGGGCTGAATAATCGTGATGATCAGTTTTGATCTTTAGCTAGATATCAACCAAACGCCTTTTAAAACAGAGGCGTTCTTTCTAAATAAAAACCCAATGGAGCTTCAACTCTGTTGGGTTTTCTTTTTTAGCACTAATGAAAGACGAACACTCGTATCAACTACCAATTTAACTGTTCACCATCGTAAGCGTAGAAGTGCCCACTGTTATCCGGTGTGGCAGTGCGAATAATATCGACCAACTGATGGGCGACATAGCTTGACTCAAACAACTTACCTTCAGGGACATTGGTCTGAAAAGGCTTCGACAGAGCTGTGTCTGTCGTGCCCGGGTGCAGAGCCAACACGGTGCCTTTCTTAATGGTGCGTTGCCATTCGATCGACATGGTTTTGATGAACATATTTAGGGCTGCTTTCGATGAGCGGTAGCTATACCAACCGCCTAATCTGTTGTCTGAAATACTGCCAACCTTTGCGGATACCACAGCAAACTTTGGATTGTCGCTCGCTTTAAGTATCGGCGTGAAGTGTTTTGCTAATAACAAGCTGGGCAGGGTATTCACAGAGATGTTTTTGAGGAAAAACTCAGGGTCGATGGACGACAAGTTCTTTTCCGGTCCAAGATCTGGAGTGTGGAGCATACCCACGCAGTTGATCAGCCAATCAAGTTGTTCAAACTCAGAACTCAAGCGCTTAATATCAGCTTCGTCGGTGGCGTCGACTTTGTGCCAGCTCAAGCGATTGTTTTCTAGTTCCGGCTGTTGAGAGTGGTAAGTCGCGTCTACATGCACATCAAGAAAATCAAACCGAGAGAGCTCAGATAATAGGTGTTTAACCACAGCGAAACCAATACCGCCGCTCCCACCGACCACCAATATGTGTAATCTGAGTTGCTCCACCATTATAAGTTCTCCAAGTTTGTGATTCGTTGTTCAGCAGTATCGAGAATCGCTTGTTGTGATTGCTCATCCATGTTGTCCCAAGAGCGATATAACATGCCCATACGTGGGTTGCGGTTTAACGCATCGCGGTGCTGGTCCATAAAGCGCCAATACAAGCTATTGAAAGGGCAAGATTGCTCGCCGCTGCGTTCTTTTATCTTGTAGTGACAGCCTTTGCAGTAGTCACTCATGCGGTTGATATAGGAACCGCTGGCAGAGTATGGTTTGGTTCCTACGATCCCGCCATCCGCAAACAGTGCCATACCTCGCGTATTTGGCATTTCAACCCACTCAATCGCGTCGACGTAAATACCGAGGTACCAACTATCGACTTGGTCAGGGTCTATACCCGTGATTAAACAGAAGTTGCCAGTGATCATTAACCTTTGGATGTGGTGCGCGTAAGCAAACTCAAGAGACTGGTCAATCGCATGCTTCATGCAGTTCATCTTGGTTTGTCCGTCCCAAAAGTAATGGGGCAGGTTATTATGTGCTGAGTAATGGTTTTTGTTGGCGTAAGCAGGCATGTTTGCCCAATAGACGGCGCGTATGTACTCTCGCCACCCCAGTATTTGGCGTACAAATCCTTCGACCTGTGCAATATCGATGCTTGGCTTATCTGGTGAGCTGTCTCGAAGACAGGATGCTTGGTAGGCCGACAGTGCTGCATCAATCACTTCTTTAGGGCTCAGCAGTTTACTGTTCAACGAGAACGATATACGGCTATGATACAAGCTCCATTTAGAGTCGTGCTCTGTCGTCATCGCATCTTGAAACTGCCCAAATAACGGCAAGCAGACTTGGCAGAAATGAGCGAGTAGAGACAAGCTTTGTGCGCGGTTCACCGGCCATAGTAACTGGTTACCTACTTGACCAATAGTTTGCACTTGGTGGTGCTCGATACGCTGCAAAATGTCGGTTATGTCATTGGTAAACATTAGCGGCTGAGGCAGGTTTTCGATGTCTTGTTTCTTGAGTTTCTTTCGATTGTTCGCGTCGTAATTCCATTTGCCGCCAACGGGCTTTCCGTCTTCTAACAAAATGTCGAAACGCTTTCTCATTCGGCGATAGAAGTGCTCCATCATGATGTGTTTGTCTTTCGGAAACTGTTGTTCGATCTCTTCGAATGGAAAGAGGAAGTGTTCTGTATCACAACAACCTTTGGTCGCATTGGTGAGCTTGAGCTTGTTCATCTGCTCTAAAAGGCGATATTCATCTGGCCTTTGATATTCGAATTTCTCTGCGCCGAATTCGTGTACATAGTGCTTTAGAAGTGTGTCTAGGTTTTCAAATTGCGTTGTGTCGTCAAGAGTAAGGTGCAGTACTTGATGACCTTGTTCTTTGAGTTCGTTAGCGAAGTAACCCATCGCACAGAAAAACGCGGCCACTTTTTGAACGTGAGAGGCAACATAATCTGTTTCTTGTTTTAGCTCAGCAATGATGTAAATAACGTCATCGTTAACCTGTCTAAACCATGAATGCTCAATGTTGAGTTGGTCACCTAATACAAGTCGTACCGTTTTAAATTTCATAATGCGTCCTGGTTTGTGAGGCTTGTTGTGACTGCGTTACCGCCTGTCCATTGATTGATGAAGGCATGGTCTGGGTCGTACATTTCAGTACGTTGATTCAAATCGAAATGACGTGATTTGTTAATTATTAGACGCTTACGAGTTGATAGGCTGACAAGATCACAAATGACTACTCTAAGTGGGAAATAGGAGATTTCGATCAGGATGAGTGTGTTGAAGAGGATATCAAGCCAACCAATAATACCGATAGAGGTTGGCAATGCCGGTTATTTTTGAGTGTCGAACTGGAGCTTCTATTCCATTGGAACAACGAGAATATCGATAGGGGAAGTATCGATGATCTGTTTAGAATGGGAGATGAGCTTATGCCAAAAATCATGGTGATGGCCGCATAGCAATAGGTCAACGCCGTTGGCTTCGATGGCATTTTTGAGCTTATCGTTCAAATCACCCGTTCCCACGAAAATGTGCTTGATTGGGTGCTTGGCGTAGGCTTCAAACTCTTTCAAATGCTTAACGGCATCTTCATTGATGGGTAAATCACCGTCATTTCCCTGAATATCAACGAGCTCTGGATAAATTTCTCCATGCGTACCATCGATATAAACAAATGAAATGCCAGCCTCCAGTTTATCAGCGAAGAAGGTCGCTCTATCAATGAGAATCTTGGTGTCGTCAGACAGTTCAAGTGCGACCAGAATATGTCGGTAATCCATAATTAAAGCCTCTTGTTGTGAGTTATGTAACAAGCATAGTTTCTGTTGACGCAAATGATATCGAAGAGATCTCATATTCCGTAAAATCATCATTCAATGTTCTTCTAAGCACTATCGTATTTATATCGCTTTGATTGGTAAGAAATTTACAAAAGGTTGATATAGTGGTTGAAGCGCTAGCTTATGCTGTTAGATAGGCTTGATAGTTCAATGCGCCAATAACGAAGAGGCATCAATGACAGCACTACTAACCATTCCCACTCGAACATTAGGTTTCGACTACGATATTGAGATCCGAGACTGGTCTCAAAAGCTCGTCGGCTTTCATGTGTTTGAAGATGGTAGACGACCGCTTGATGGAGGCATTGGGCTGAGCCTCAACCTTGTTGAACAGTTTGACGTGAATGGTCGTTGGCTAAATTCATTACCTGCGCGTTATCGTGAAATCACCGACGACTTTCCAGAATACCAATACCAGATGTTGTGGCTTGCTGCGAATACTTATGAAGCCGCGCAATTGCTTGAATTAAGGCCTGTTATTTTGGCTTTGATCTGCATGAAATACAGTGTCGACAACAAGAAAGCACTGGCACTAAGTCGCTTAGGGCAGAAGAAGATCCTTACCAAGTTGGGCTTAGACGGCAGCAAGGCGACACTCAAATTCATCGACAAGCTAGAGCTTCATTACAATGTTGGTGATGAACTCGACCACATTGTTCGCATTCTCGAGCCACTGCAAAGACGAGTTCTTAAGTTTAAGCATTACTCAAAAGTTGGATACACAGCCCTGCGTTTGGACCAAGTTCATCCATTTCTAACTGGTAGCAGGCTAGGGATTGCAATGGTGGAAGAGGGCAGACTTAACGCACCGTCGAAGATGGCGATGTTCCAAGATGCGATATTGCTAGGGCAAGATTTGGAGATGGATGATCCACTGCGCGCGATTACCAGTCAGAACTCTTTTGCGATGTTTGAACAACTCCATGACCGCTGGACGGAGCAACGCCAATTACGTCGTTTGGAGGGTAACTGCCCAATGGATAAAGACATCCCTTATCCCGTTCCTTTACTTGGCAATGACAACATTCATCCTCTCACGGATTATTACGACCTTGAACATGAAAGTATAGAGCAGAAGCACTGTATTGGTGTGTATCACAATCGAATCATGAGCGATCGTTATGTGGTGTTCCGCATGCTCAAACCTCAACGTTTAACCATAGGTTTACGCCGCGTTCCGAGCAAAGCATTTCCGTTTGAAATCGACCAAATCTGCGGAAAACGAAATGCACCGCCGTCGGAATCCGCTCGCCAAGTTATTCACGACTGGTTAGAAGCGAGTAAGCAACAGTATCCTAAGCAATAGCCATGAAGTAGAAGGAATACAGGATGTTTCAACAAGGCGATCTTTGCCCGCATTGTGGTTTGATTATTGTGATGCCTACGGAACTACAAGGTGAGTGTTTAGGATGCGGCGAAGAGATTAATCAAGACCCTGCAGACGATTATGACGAAGAAGAGTAGCTTTATCGACTCTGATATAAACCAAGGCTAGGATGGCCAAACCACCCCTGTCAAAGGAAGGAAAAATGCAGAAAGTAATCTTTAGAAATTGCGATGAAAGCTCTCCTTATTGGAGTGAATTAGAAGACTTATTTCAAAGCGAGTGGTCGGATTTCAAGTTTAAAGACACCTATGAAGAAAACGTAAATCTCCCTCCGGTAATCACAGTACTTCGCGATAATGTGGTCATTGGTGGTTTGGCGTATTCCTATTTTCAGGAACCTCATCAAGTTCGGGATGTGGTTTGGATCAACGCCGTGTTTGTCGCCCCTCAATGGCGCGGCCAAGGTATTGCCAGTGAATTGATTAATCGTGGTGTCAGACAAGTATCTTCTACAGTGCAAACTCAACTCTACGCGTACACCAATATCACGGGACTCTATCAAGGGCTAGGTTGGTCAGTTGTTGACATCGAATCAGAGCCAAACCATAAAGTGATGAGTATTGAGCTCAAACGATAGGCTCACAATGAAAACCTACTTGTGTGGTATCTGCTTTTCAAGTAATGAAGTGCTCGCTGTATCCACACCTCATAACTCTGTTAAATTTTCGTTTGAAATTATGCATATATCGCCTTTAAATCAAACAACTCGCTGTCGATTAAAACGATCACGACGATTTATTGCAGCAGTTGTTGAGCACAAAGCCTATATTGACTAGAATGACGCACTTTTTTTATTTACGTACATACAGGTAATGAACATGAGCGATACTAATTCAAGACCAGCTTTACCAGATCATCTTGCAGGTAACCCACGCAGCCCACACCACGTTGCTGAGTGTTTCGAATACCCAATCGGCATTCGTCTAAATGGTAAAGAGCGTACTGATGTTGAAGAATACTGCATCAGCGAAGGTTGGGTTAAGATCCCTTCTCCAAAAGCGCTAGATCGTTTTGGTCAGCCAATGCTTATTACTCTAAAAGGCACAGTAGAAGCTTTTTACATCGACGCATAATCACTTCGTGTGGTGAGCTAATACTTCGTGTAATTAGCTAATGTTGGTCTCATTAGTCAATACAAAACCACCAAGCGTTATTACCTAAAAGGGTCTAGAGAAATCTAGACCCTTTTTGTTTGCATTGATTTTGACGAACTTCTTTAATCGATAGCCCAAACCACCTTCATAACTCCACAGATTCAACCAAAATTGTTGTTATTCACTATGCATTTGCAGTAATAACAAAGTTGTTGTTGGTTGATTTATGTTCGCTCGCTCTTTTTGGATTTATTTACCCTCGAAAGTTCTGATGTTTAATTGAACAGATACCAACAAAAATATGAAGCGCAGTCTAATTAAATGAAACTAATATGCTGTATTTAAAGTTATTTTTTGTTAATAACTACCTCTATCACAGAAATTAATCCTGAAGCACATACAATTCCCTTGATTTCGAATGAGCGCTAAATTTTTTCGTTCGAGCATTTTAATTCTTCCTTCGCCCAATAATTATGAGGTTCCTATGTTTGGAATATTCAAACCTATGGCGCATATCGATCGCTTGTCATCAGATAAGATCGATAGCACCTACACACGACTACGATGGCAGCTGTTTCTCGGCATCTTCGTTGGCTATGCGGGGTACTACTTAGTCCGTAAAAACTTCAGTTTGGCAATGCCTTACTTGATTGAACAGGGTTTCAGCCGTGGTGAGCTAGGGGTGGCATTAGCAGCCGTATCTATTGCTTACGGTTTATCTAAATTCTTAATGGGTAGCGTTTCTGACCGTTCAAACCCTCGTTATTTCCTCAGCGGCGGCTTGTTAATGTCGGCACTGGTGATGTTCTGCTTCGGCTTTATGCCATGGGCTACAGGCAGCATTACTGCGATGTTTATCCTGCTATTCTTAAATGGTTGGTTCCAAGGTATGGGTTGGCCAGCTTGTGGGCGAACCATGGTTCACTGGTGGTCACGTAAAGAACGTGGTGAGATCGTGTCGGTATGGAACGTTGCTCACAACGTGGGTGGCGGTTTGATTGGTCCAATGTTCTTGTTGGGGCTGTGGGCTTTTAACGACGATTGGCGAACCGCTTTTTATGTTCCTGCATTTTTTGCCACTCTCGTTGCTATCTTTGTTTGGTTTACCGTAAGAGATACGCCTCAATCTTGTGGGTTACCACCGATTGAAGAACACAAAGACGATTACCCAGACGACTACGATACGTCTCATGAGAAAGAAATGACGGCGAAAGAGATCTTCTTCAAGTACGTTTTCTCTAACAAGCTGTTGTGGTCAATCGCGATTGCTAACGCGTTTGTTTACCTTATCCGTTATGGCGTACTCGATTGGGCTCCGGTTTATTTAAAAGAAGCAAAAGACTTCTCAGTAGATAAATCATCATGGGCTTACTTCCTGTATGAGTGGGCTGGTATTCCTGGCACGTTATTGTGTGGTTGGATTTCAGATAAGTTATTCAAAGGCCGACGCGCACCTGCAGGTATCTTGTTCATGGTTCTAGTGACAGTCGCTGTATTGGTATATTGGTTGAACCCAGCAGGTAACCCAACGGTTGATATGTTGGCATTGGTTGCGATTGGTTTCCTTATCTATGGTCCTGTAATGTTGATTGGTTTGTATGCACTGGAACTTGCACCTAAGAAAGCAGCGGGTACAGCTGCTGGTCTAACGGGTTTGTTTGGTTACTTAGGTGGCGCGGTTGCTGCGAACGCAATACTCGGCTTTATGGTTGACCATTACGGCTGGGATGGCGGCTTCATTATTTTGGTCGGCGCTTGTGTGGCTTCAATCATCTGTCTGCTTTACGCCTTCTTAGGTGAGCGTGCTCACCATAAACAAAAAGATCTCGAACGAGAGAAAGAAGCGCTAGCTCAGTAGTGTATTTACTGAATCACATCTATAAATAACAACAGAGGCAGGTATATCCTGCTTCTGTTTTATCAAGGAAAACAATAATGAAAACAACGTCACTGTCTCTGACCTTATTAGCACTAAGCTTATCTGCAAATGTATTCGCCGATCCTTTAGTGATTGCGCATCGCGGTGCTTCTGGTTATTTGCCTGAACACACATTGCCCGCTAAAGCGCTCGCTTATGCGATGAAACCTGACTACATCGAACAAGATGTAGTGATGACCAAAGACGACCAATTGGTGGTTTTGCATGATCATTATCTAGACCGAGTCACCGATGTCGCGGATCGCTTTCCAACACGTGCTCGCGCAGATGGCCGCTACTACGCGATTGATTTTACGCTCGCTGAGATTAAATCCCTGAAAGTGACCGAAGGCTTTAACCTCGATGACCAAGGTAAAAGAGTGGCAGGGTACCCAACGCGCTTCCCAATGTGGCAGTCTGATTTTCGTGTCGCTACCTTTGCAGAAGAGATCGAGTTGATCCAAGGCCTAAATAAGACCTTAGGTTATGACGTGGGCATCTATCCTGAAATTAAAGCACCTTGGTTCCATCGTCACGAAGGCAAAGACATCTCCAAAGCGGTACTTGCGACCTTGCATCAATATGGTTACCTATCGAAAGACGACAAAGTGTATTTGCAGTGTTTCGACGCCAATGAACTTCAACGCATTAATGATGAGCTCATGCCAGCGATGGAAATGGACCTTAAGCTCGTTCAGTTGATGGCCTATACAGATTGGAATGAAACCATGACCTACCAAGGCGACAAAGCAACGCCGTACAGTTACGACTGGATGTTTGAAGCTGGTGGCATGGAAAAAGTGGCGAGTTATGCTGAAGGAATTGGTCCTTGGAAGCCAATGTTGGTGGACAATGCATCGACCAAAGATAACATCATCATTAAACCGTTAATGAAGTCAGCAAAAGACGCGGGCTTAGACGTTCACCCATACACGTTCCGTGCTGACCCGGGAAGAATCCCAGCTTATGCTGACAACTTTGATGGCATGTTGGATGTCTTCTACAACCAAGTCAAAGTTGATGGTGTGTTTACCGACTTCCCAGACAAAGCGGTCGACTTCTTGAACCGTTAATACCCCGTCAGTTACGAGCTATTAGTAACGAGATACTAAGAGCCAAAAGCACCGACTAAAGGTGCTTTTGGCTCTTCTTTCACTTTTTGGATCTCCTTGTACTGGCCTCGAAATCCTACCTATATTCTTCTTTCTCAGCCCACATTTTGATATTCACTCGGTTTACAGCTATAACCTGACTTGATAGGTTACTCCCAATGCAGCCAGATGCTTAATCTATAAGTGTTTATCGGCTCAACCTGATATTGAATTTGGAAAGATCATGGAAGAAAGAAGCAAAGCTTATCTTGATAGCTACCTCAACACATTACCAGCAGACGTTGCTTCGCAATACACCTCTTTTAGTGCCGACTATTACTGTGCTGATGAATACAACGCCAACCTCTGCGCCCAGTTAATTCTCAAGGGTGAAAAACAAGCGTCTTGCAGCCTTGAATATTGGTACAGCCATGAAGGCGAGACGAGACCAGTAGTTGGTCACTTGCAAGTCGTCACTGACTGGGATGGCAAGCCAGTTTGCATTGTAGAGATCACTTCAGTCTCACAGTGCAAATATAACGAAGTGACGGCGGAGTTTGCTGCTGCCGAAGGCGAGGGTGACAAAACACTCGAATGGTGGAAAGAAGCTCACTGGAACTTCTTCTCTCGTGAATGTGAAGAGCTCAAGATCTCACCAAGTGAAGACATGTTACTTATGTTGGAGCGTTTCAAAGTGGTTTATCAATAAAGGGTATTTTGTGTTTAGAAGATCGTGCTCCATAAACAGTAACAAGGTTGTCCATAATGAGCCTAACCGTCCGAGAAGTTTTTATAGGCTCGCTTAAACATTAGATAATTCATCGTATGCAGGAGGCAAGATGACAAAGCTAATCGAATTAACAGAAATAGTCTTATTCGACTGGGGCAATACGCTGATGGTCGATTTGCCAGACGCACAAGGGAAGATGTGTGACTGGGAAACCGTACAAGAAGTGAGTGGTGCTCGTGCATTACTGGGGGAGTTGTCGAAAACTCATCTAGTTTATGTTGCTACCAATGCTGGTGATTCCAGTAAAGACGACATCATTCGAGCCTTTGAGCGTGTTGGCCTGTCTCAATATATCTTGGGTTACTTTTGTAAGGCGAGCATTGGCTTTTCTAAGTTCGAGTCGGGGTTCTATCCTGCCATTATTTCTAAGCTCGGTGTTTCACCACAAGAGATCACCATGGTAGGCGACACTCTAGAGAAAGACATTTACCCAGCACTTGAAGCGGGTTTGCAAGCGGTGTGGTTGAACACGGAAGGTGCTGAGCTTAAGTCACAGCATCCAGGTATCGTACAAGTTCAATCCCTAAGCGAACTGTTGGAGTAGCGCGATTAACTCTCTGATATTAAGTTCAGATAAAGCGCTTGTCCGTTTTGACGTAAACCTCTCATCTCTTTGCTGTTTAATCCTCTAAGCTAACTCTAGTTTCTACTATGAGGGCTAGGTTATGAGTATCGAACGTCATGGAATATCGGTTGGAATTGAACGTGTTAGCGGTGAAACCATCGTTGTGTTTAAAGCGAAAGGCAAGCTTACACACGATGACTATCAAGCAATGATGCCAATTCTAAATACCACGCTAGAAGAACTCGATTCATCTGAACTCAAGATGCTGGTCGACATCTCCACCTTAACGGGTTGGGAGTTACGTGCTGCTTGGGATGATTTTAAACTGGGATTAGAGCTCAATTCTAAGATAGACAAGATTGCTATTTTCGGCGATAAAAGCTGGCAAGAATTCGCTTCAAAAGTAGGGAGCTGGTTTGTGTCCGGTGAGATTAAGTCATTCGAAGACCATGACTCTGCGCTTAAGTGGCTAGTCGATTGATACTATTCGCGGGCAGCTAGAGAGCAGTTCGTAAACATCGCCAATGACAGTTGATGAGCATTGTCTCGAACGCTGTCATTTTTCGTTTTGGTTATGATATTTCCTATTTGATTCAATAGAGTATATTCATTCCAGCGTGTAACATACCCAGGCTTTGTTTGGTCGTGACTAATAGAATAGCGCGGCCAGATTCAGTAATAACGAGAACTAAAACAGAAATAAGGTCTAACGACATGCATAAGGTAATTGATAAGCTGGCTTGGATATTCATCAAAGACGGCAAGTTGTTGATGGTGAGATCAAAAGGCAAAGAACTGTTCTATCTACCGGGTGGTAAGCGTGAAGCTGGCGAAAGTGATGAGCAAGCACTGGTTCGCGAAATCAAAGAAGAGATCTCAGTCGATTTAGTGCCTGATTCCATCAAATACGTCGAGACGTTTACAGGCCAAGCTGATGGCAAAGCGGAAGGCGTATCAGTGCAATTGACTTGTTATCTTGCTGATTATACAGGCGAACTGTCTCCAGATGCTGAAATCGAAGAGCTTAAGTTTGTTGATGGCAACGACAGAGCGGTATGCTCATTGGCGGCACTGGTTGCGCTTGATTGGTTAGAAGCGAACCAGTATTTGGCTTAAGGTTTTAGCGGCTACTAGCTAATACTGAAGATTGATCTTCAAAAGATCATCGCTTACGAATAGCTTGAAGGGCGGCTGTCTTTCATCAATAGGTCGAGTTTCCTTTGAGCTTTCTTCGTGTTTTGTAAATCCACCACCTCAATCATTTCACACTCATCTCGTACCATCTCATTAATCAGACTTGGATAGTGTCTGCAATCTTCTGGTCGGTCTAAGTAGATGCTGCATGTGTACTTGGCTTGAGCCTTGGTGTCTTTCGTCGGAACTAGCTCCAGAAAAGGGCAGCGAGTTAAACGTTCGCCAGATTCAGGGTCAAACCATATCTCGCTTCCTCGAACATATTCAAAGATGTCTGGGTTGAACAGCTCCCACAAATCGATCTCTTCTTGAGTCGCGGCAAGGTCGCCATCTCCGTATTTGATACAGCATTTTCCGCATTGATTACAATCTTTCATTATCGACTTCATAAGTTGGTGAGCTTTTATCATTTTACCACTGATAGCCGTGGCACGTTGACTTTGTTGTTCATGGTTAAACTGTTTCGGGAAGGGAGCCTAAAATAGAAGTACCTAATATTACTTTAACTACCTAACACCACTCCAAACAAGGCTGTAAACAGTGATACAATTTGCGCCTAGCAAGTTATTAAAACAAGGCATCAAAATGAGAACCGTATACACCACCGAAGGCGACATCAACGCAAAGAAACAGAAAGACGCATACCCAAAGTTGGCGCTATGTGATAACTGCGTTCGAGACTATGTGGTGATTGCTCAAGGCGAACGTACTTATAAGCCATGCGCAAAATGTGGTGCCGACGATTAATGCGCCTTGATAAATACCTATGTAAAAGCACTGAACTAACCAAGCCTGAAGCAATTGAACGCATCCATAATGGCGAGGTGAACGTAAACTGTGAGATTGTCACCGATGAATCGACTCAGGTTCATGAAAGCAACGCTATCTTGTTGAATGGCACGCCGCTTAAGTTGCGTGAATTTCGTTACCTCCTAATGCACAAGCCTGCGGGTACTATCTGCTCCAATATCGACGAAGTTTATCCCTCGCTGTTCAACTACATTGAGATAGACAAAGCATCAGAACTGCACATAGCAGGGCGCTTAGATGCCGACACCACGGGCTTAGTCTTGATTACCGATGATGGGCGCTGGTCATTCAATATCACACTGCCAACCAAGTCATGTAAGAAGGTCTATCGCGTGACATTGTCACGAGATATCAAAGACGATGTTGCTGATAAGTTCAAAGCGGGCATTCAATTGCAGGGTGAACAAAATCTGACGCGTCCGGCAGAGCTCGAAGTGATTACCAGTAAAGAAGTGCTGTTGACCATCACAGAAGGCAAGTTTCATCAAGTAAAACGAATGTTTGCTGCGGTAGGGAATCGAGTTGTTGGCCTACACCGTGAACAGATTGGTGATGTTCGTTTAGATGTTGAAGCAGGTCAGTGGCGTTATTTAACCAAAGCCGAAGTCGACTCATTTCAGCAGGGCTCTGAATAGACGCTGTAACCACTTAAAGCGTTAAGCGTGTCAGCACTGGAATATCAACACTATAAGGATGTAGGATGGAAAACCTCAAAGTCTCAGAAATTAAGTCTTTCGTACCCGCGAAAGACTTCGATTTATCTAAGCGTTTTTACCAGTCAATCGGCTTCGAAGTGATGTCTGAATTTCACGATATCGCCTATCTGCGTCACGGCAGTTGTGCGTTCCTTCTGCAAAACTTTTATGAACCTGCGCACTGTCACAATTACATGATGCACTTGCTGGTTGAAGACGTAAAAAGTTGGTATCAACACATCCAAAACTCTAATGTAGTGTCGGATTTTGAAGTTACCGTTTCCGATTGAGCTTGAATTTGTAACAGACTCGCGCGCATCTTCCCAATATCAAAACAATCCTTGGAGTATTTAGAAATGTTGTTTTCTAGTCTGTCTAAACCATAGGTTCATGGCTCCGAGTTATGTTCTGAACTGCTCAATTTCTTAACCGAGCATAAGAGTGATTTCGAAGAAAAGTTAATCCCTGATCTGTCATACATCGATGATATGGCACATGTGGTGAACGGTATCAAAGTCAAAGGCGTTCTCCACATCAATGCGAATCAATACCGACTTCAATATTCGTTTGATTGGGAGCTGTTTCTAGGCTGTTCAGATAGAAACGAAACCGGTGTAGAGAATGGAAGTGTTCTATTCACTCTTGAGGACGATAACGTTCTTAATATCAACTTCCCAAACTACGGTTCTCGAGACACTAGCGATGAGCTCTAGTCGGTTTTTCGTGCGTGTTATACAGAAGGAACAACAATGATAACTATCGAAAGGCTTGAAGATTCACATGTGGCGTTAGTTCAGGCCATCCAACTCGCCGATGAACAGGTTAAGTTCGCTGGTACAGCTGCAGAGTTTTTATTAGACGGCAGTGAAACGACGCACTTGCACGTGATTAAGTCTGATAACGAAGTTGTGGGTTTCTTTAAGCTGGATATCGCTTACGCAGAGCACTACGAATTCTGCCCTGAAGGAAGCATTGGCTTGAGAGCTTTTGTGCTTGATAAAAACCAGCAAGGTAAAGGTTTAGGAACAGGCACGGTGAAGGCTTTGTTTCCGTATTTAAAAGCGAATTACTCAGCGTATGAGTCGATTTACTTAACTGTGAATTGCAAAAATCCGGCAGCATTCAACTGTTATAAGAAAGGCGGCTTCGAAGATATCAATCAACAGTATTTAGGTGGCGCAGCAGGCCCGCAATTTATCATGCGCGGTCGAATTGCTTAGTAATAAATTATTGATGAGAAACACCTGCACAGCTGTATGCAGGTTGAGAGTCTTAAAGAACACGAGAAGGAAATTTGATGAAGGTTCAATATCTTGAAGTGGTTACCCCAGAGGTCGATGTCGTTTGTGCAACATACGCTCAGCTCTACAACGTGAAATTCAGTGGTGCAGATGTGAACCTTGGTGGGGCGCGCACTGCAAAGCTATCTAATGGCGGGGTAATTGGCATTCGAGCACCGCTTCGTGAAACTGAAGAACCAACTGTTCGTCATTACACGTTGGTTGAGGATATTCAGTCTGCAGTAACTGCAGCCGAGAAACTAGGCGCCGAAGTTGCGGTGCCGCCAATGGAGTTACCACGTCACGGGATGTGTGCCATTGTCATTCAAGGTGGCGTCGAGCTCGGATTCTGGCAGTTATAAATGATGTATACCTTTTAGATTGTGACGGACGAGATACTACGATTTATGATGCGACACCTAGTGTCTTTACCTGCTTCATGGCATCATTCCACGCAGCTAAAACCCCAACAAGGTATGTTATGAAACAGAATATTGTCCACATTGCACTCGTGGTAAAAGACTACGATGAAGCGCTTGATTTCTATGTAAACAAGCTTAAGTTTGATCTCATCGAAGACACGTATCTGCCAGAAGAAGATAAGCGCTGGGTTGTTGTTGCTCCACCAAATTCAACCGGTGTGAGCCTGTTACTTGCTAGAGCTTCCAAGCCAGAGCAACTCGATTTCATCGGCAACCAAGCTGGTGGACGCGTATTCCTATTCTTAAACACCGATGACTTCTGGCGTGATTACGAACGTATGACGTCTTTGGGCATTAACTTTGTCCGAGAGCCTAAAGAGCAAGGCTACGGCACCGTTGCTGTGTTTGAAGATCTTTACGGTAACTTGTGGGATCTGCTTCAGTTAAATCCTGAACACCCTATGGCTAACAGGTAGATAAGCTTAGCCCACAACCATCGGGTGTTGCGTATTACAAAATGTCGGTTCATTGGGAGTAACGCTTCTCTTTCGTTAGGTTAACCCTCCGCACCGCTAAATCATCAACTTAAGTTAAGGACGCTCATCGTGGAAGAAATCAAAGGCATTCTGCAATTCATGGTCGAGATTGAACAATTAAAGGATGTTCATCGACAGACAAAACCGGTTGGATTGGATCGATATGAAAACTCCGCTGAGCACAGTTGGCACGTCTGTTTGAGCGCACTCATGTTGAAAGACTATGCCAATGAAGAAATCGATATTACCCGAGTAATGAAGATGTTGCTGATTCATGACCTTGGGGAAATCGATGCGGGAGATACCATCATTTATGCCAGTGAAACCGAAGAAAACAAGCTCAAAGAGAGAAACTGCGTCGAGCGCTTGCTGAAATCATTGCCGAGCCATTCAAGAAGCGAGTATTTGGATTTATGGCTTGAGTTCGAAGCCGGTGAGTCACCGGAAGCTAGATTTGGTAAGGCGATCGATAGAGTGCCGCCTTTGCTTCATAACATCCATGGTGGTGGTCATAGCTGGAAGAAGCACAACATATCCAAAGACAAAGTCCTGACCTTCAATGGCGAGCGTATTTCTAAAGGCAGTCGTGCCTTATGGAAAGAGCTAGAAGTGCAGCTTGAAGGTGCTGCGGACAAAGGGCTATTAAAGTAAAAGTTAATTTCGTACCTAAGCGTAACAATAGCTTTAGCTGTTCAATGAGGGAAATCTCGATGGCAACTGATTCAAGATGCATGGCACTTACCTTGTGTCTCATTTCTTTCAAATAAAGATCTAGTGGACAACAATAAGTTCGAGAACCGAGTGATAAGTTGTTAGTATGCATCAACTTTATAAATATTGGTTGGCTTATATAAATGCTTGATAATAAGTATATTAAACATCCTTATCACTGCGAACAGTGTAACGCACTTACCCCGCACCTTGCTGTTAACGCTTCCGATGCTGAATCTAAAGCGGACACTGAATCTGAAAAGAAACAATGGAAGCTAGGCGTGTTGATGGAGTACCTGATGACGTTATTGTTTAAAGGTGACCATAATGTTCCCGGTTTTTACGTCGACAGTGATTACGAATACCAGTGTGAGAAATGTGGAACCAAATCGTGGCACTGATCGTGTGTTTAACTTTTGAAAAAATCCCCACCTAAACTGATGATAATAAGACGCATTAGAAAAGTGATCCTCTCTGCAAACTGAGAATGGAATCGCGTCTATACTGACATGGGTTACGTCGCTGAATTTGGAAGTGGCGCTATGAATGTAAGTTTGATTAGGTTAAACCTCAGAGGTGACGATGAAAAAATTACTACCACTATGCGCCATTTTACTCTCGGCATCATTTTCAGCTGCGGCTTCTGATGGTTTGATTAAATACCAAAGTAATTATTCAGTGAAAGAGACCGCTGACCGCTTTGAAGAAATCGCCAAGAGCAAAGGTTTGACCTTGTTTGCGAGAATCGACCATCAGAAAAACGCGAGTAAGGTCGATCTTGAATTGAGACCAACGGAAGTCATCATCTTTGGTAACCCGAAAGTAGGGACACCATTAATGCAATGTGCTCAAGAAGTCGCGATAGATTTACCGCAGAAGGTGTTAGTCACTGAGGATTCTAATAAGAAAGTATGGTTGTCTTACAACGATCCTAATTACTTGGTAGAGCGTCACGCGATCAATGGCTGTGACGAGGTCGTTAAGAAAGTATCGGGTGTACTAAGCAAGCTATCAGAAGCGACAGTGGCGAAAAAGAAAGCAAAATAACCAAGATCAATAAGCACTCATTAAGACTATTAATGGGTGCGATATGACGATGATATCGCCCATTAGTCATTGTGTTGACAACTAAGCAACAGTATATAAAAGTAGTTTTATGAAACTGAATTTAGCGCAATCTAACCAACGAATTATCATCATTCCATAGGAATGGTGTGATTGTTGATGCGCTTTGTTTATCGAACCCACCCGTAAGGTGGGTTTTTTGTCGCTGTCTTATGGGTTTTATCTGAATAGAGGAAGTCATATGAAAAAGATCGCGGTTTTTGGCAAGCCTGGGAGTGGAAAATCCACAGTCAGCAAGGCGTTAGCACTAGCTACAGGGATAGAGCTTCACCAGTTGGACTCTATTGTTTACAAGGCCAACGGAGAGTTTGTTGAACGTGAAGTATTTGAGGAGGCTCATGAGAGCATACTTAAGTCAGAAAGCTGGATCATCGATGGTTTTGGCCCTCTAGGCTCGTTCAACACACGTTTAGATGCAGCTGATACCTTGGTTTATATCGACCTTCCTTATTCAATTAGCTACTGGTTTGTAACCAAGAGAATGCTCAAAGGTCTATTCGTTAAACCTGAAGGCTGGCCTGATGGAAGTTCAGTTATAAAAGGCACGATACAAAGTTATAAGACACTAAAACTGTGTCCTAAATTTTGGAATGACGACTTTAAAGCGCAGTTAGAATTGCGCGCTAAAGAGAAAGAGGTTTACATCATCAGAAGCGTGACTGAATTGAATAACTTTATTCATCAACACGTCACTTAACAGTCGAGAGCTTACCTTTCTTTGAAACGCTTTAATTTGCTCATAACTTCATGAAAATATATAGATTTAACTCAACATGTGGCATATTTGCCATGTGTTGAATTTGTGCTTTGAGTTAAGGCTATAGATATTATGTATGGAAGTGAGAAGACGAGAGCGTTCTGCTGTAACTGTAAGGAACTTACACTGCATAGGTACACGATGTTCAGTAGCCAAGTGCAAAAGGCACCACAAGCTGAAGATAAAGAACCGAGCTTACTCCAACGAATTTTATCGGAGTTTCTATCTTTTGGTGTTACAGGTTCGGGCGCGACAGGTGATTACAAATGTACCCAATGTGGAACATATCTGAATACACCAGACAACCTCGACTGAGTTTGTGAGTTTGGCTTAGGCAAATAAAAACGGGAAGACCTCAATGATCTTCCCGTTAGATATTACTTAACTCATCGTGCTATTGGCAGTTTGAGTGAGAAGCCTTATGCACAGCACTTCTTGTATTTCTTACCGCTGCCGCAAGAACATGGGTCGTTACGGTTAGGGGTCTTTTCAAACGTCATCGTTTTTGGCTTGTTCAGTAGAGTATCAAGCTCGATGGTGTTCTCTTCTTTGTCTGCGTCGACTGTAACAGTAACGAAGATAGTATTTTCAGCGGCTAGTGCTTCAACTTCTGCTTTGCGCGCTTCAGTTTGAACCATTACAGCGATTGGAGATTCTTCAGTACCCGCTTTTACATCGCGGTTTACGTTGTAGCCAGCAAGAACGTGGTTCTGTCTTGTTTCGATACGGCCTTTGAAAAATAGTTTCGACATTGGGTACTCATTAAAAATGTTGAATGGCGCTATTTTTAATGGCGATAGCGCAATGGAGCGGGGATTATACGCATATATTGCAATTGATAAAGCAGTGATGTGAGCAAACGCAGTTTGGTTTTTACTTGCTAGTAACGGTTTGCGCTCTAGCTTTGTTCGGGTTGGATTAATTTTCAAATTCAAGACAATAAGGTTTCCCTCAACAGGGCTTCAAGTGATAAATTGAAATCGTCAATTTAAACAACGAGATACACCATGAAGTTAGATGCCATCCTGTGGGATTACGATGGAACCTTAGTCAATTCCGTTCCAAAGAATATCGCAATCACAAAAGACATTATCTCTTTAGTCGCACCACACTTGTCAGGTGACAACTTACCTAAATATTTGCTTAGCGAAGCGCTTTATCATGAAGCCAACCACGGGGCTAAAAACTGGCAAGCCTTGTATGTCGACTATTACGGTTTATCACACGATGAAATGTTGATCGCTGGTGGAATGTGGGCAGAGCATCAAGAGAAAAACCAAACAGCCGTTGCCTTGTTTGAAGGAATGGAAACCGTGGTTAATCAGTTTGCTCATCTTCCTCATGGGATCTGCTCTCAAAACTCTCAATTGAATATTCGTGGTGTGCTCGACAGTTATGGCATCGGCGATTTGTTTAAATCGGTCGTGGGCTATGACGATGTCTCGATCGGTAACCAAAAACCCCATCCATTTGGTGGTGTGAAATGTGTCGAGAACATATTTGGCGCCGATCCGACTAACGAGCTTTGTTTGATGTACATCGGTGACCATGAAGCGGACACACAGTTTGCTCGCAATATTGAAGCCGCGCTGGGTAAAAACGCAAAAGTGATTGCCGTTGCAGCAGGTTATAGCCGATCGAAACCTGAAAATTGGCAAACCAAGCCCGAATACATTGCTAACAGTGTCGATGATCTTTTAACGATCATTAGCAAGTACGCATAACGAAGCAGACATTTAAAAATCACCACACGTAAATAACTTTAAGGAAGAATAATGACACCAAAACAAGTGGTATTGGGATTTTGGGATGCAATGCGCAGTAATGATTTTGCAAAGGCAGGTGAATGGCTAACCGCAGATTTTGAAGGCTATTGGCCGCAGTCGTCTGAATTGACGTTAGGGCGCGACAACTTCACTGCAATCAATACTGAATACCCAGCCAATGGTGTTTGGGAATTCACGCTCAATTCGATTGTCTGTGAAGGTGATACGGTAGTCACGGACGTTTCGGTCACTGACAGTGTGTTGAAAGGCCGAGTGATTACCTTTCACACGGTGGTTGACGGTTTAATTCAAAAGCAAACTGAGTTTTGGCCAGACCCATTCGAAGCGCCGGCGTGGCGATCGCAGTGGGTTCAGATCGTATCGAACAATTAGTTTGTATCGATACGATCAGTTTGTCACGAACAATCAGGTTGCACAGAATAAGTAAACATTAGGAGGTTTCATTGAGCAAGGTAGTGATTGTAACAGGCGGGAGCCGAGGTATTGGCGCAGCGACGTCTAAATTATTGGCCAGTAAAGGCTATGCCGTATGCGTTAACTTTATACACAATGAGTCGCGAGCTGAAGATCTAGTGAACGAGATTCGCGAACAAGGCGGAACCGCGATAAGCGTGCGGGCGGATGTGTCTGTTGAATCGGATGTGAAATCTTTGTTTGAGATTGCTCGTAACAAGCTAGGCCCAGTGACTCATTTGGTCAATAATGCCGGGATCTTGTTTACCCAGTCACCATTGGTTGATATTGAATTGGATCGCTTTGAAAAGGTGATGAAGTCCAACGTATCAAGCTGCTTTCTGTGCAGTAAAGCCTTTATCAAACAAGCTGATGGCGCGGGTTCGATTGTGAATGTATCGTCTGCCGCTTCTCGCACAGGTGCACCGTTTGAGTATGTGGATTACGCAGCATCCAAAGGTGCGATGGATTCACTGACCAAAGGCTTATCGCTTGAATTGGCTTCACGCAATATCCGAGTGAATGGTGTAAGGCCAGGTTGTATCTACACTGAAATGCACGCAGACGGCGGAGAGCCTGATCGCGTAGACAGACTAGCTTCGCAGTTACCATTACAACGAGGTGGCACGCCAGAAGAGGTCGCTAACTCTATCGCGTGGTTACTGTCAGACGAAGCTTCTTATGTAACCGGCTCATTTATTGATATTGCGGGCGGTCGATAGGGCACGTTGGCCTTTACACTAATATAAACAAGTTACAACCATCAACACGCAACAAAAGTACCTAACTAAAAGAACGAAACTAAGAGTACAACCATGAAAAACTATTTTGAAAGCCCGTTTGTTGGAAAGTCACTCAAAGAACAAGTGACCAACCCAAACATCATCGTGGGCGAGCACAGCTATTACTCGGGTTACTACCATAACCACAGCTTTGATGACTGTGCGCGTTACCTATTACCGGATAGAACCGACATCGATAAGCTGATCATTGGCAGCTACTGCTCGATTGGTTCTGGCGCCGTGTTTATGATGGCGGGCAACCAAGGCCACCAAAACCAGTGGGTGAGTACCTTCCCGTTTTTCTATCAAGACGATGAGAAGTTTGAAGGTGCGATAGACGGCTTTGAACGCTCTGGTGATACCGTGATTGGTAACGATGTGTGGATTGGTACAGAAGCCATGATCATGAGTGGTGTTAAGGTTGGTGACGGAGCCATCATCGCAAGTCGAGCGGTTGTGACTAAAGATGTCGCGCCATACTCGATTGTCGGTTCAAACCCAGCACGCCATATCCGTTATCGTTTCAATGAGACTGAAATCGCTCAGTTGCTAGAAATGAAATGGTGGGAATGGAGCGAAGAACAAATCAAAGGCGCAATGTCGCTAATGTGTTCTTCAGACATTGGTGGTTTGTACCATTATTGGAAAGGATTCTTGAAGCCTTAAATTGTCGTTCACAGATGAAATGTGAATGGTGAGAACGAGATTAAATTTAACAAATTACTCAATAATCTGATTATGGCAATGCGATTGTGATACGAGTAACTTATTGATTGTAAAGATATTGCATAGTATGGCGTGTCGCATTAGCGTGGTGGATGAATTGGAGGGGTATTATGATTAGTTGCAACGATTACGATTATATTGAAATTGTGTGCATGCACCGATACCTAATCAAGTTAACGCTGAAGTCTGGCGAGCAGATTGAATGTGTCGGGTTAGATACCCAGCGCAATGACAGCCGTGAAGAGTGCATTAAAGTCAGTACTCAAGGCGAGCAACAACTTGTCGTATTAACTCAAATAGCGACATTGGATGTCTGTGTCGACAACCCTCACTTTCAGCATGTTTCATTCAAAACGTCATAGGCTTTCAAATGAATAGAACCATAGAACAATGCTATTGCACCGCGTGCAGAGAAGAGACACAACATGTTGTTGTGTTGGTCAGAAAGACGAGTGCGTTTGCAGACAAACCTAACCAAAAGCGAAGTGAGTTTTGGGCAGGCATGATAAAAGGTTGGTTCCTTGGCCCGTTTGTCGCGTCAATGGATGAGTTTTCTCGTCACCTTGTCTGTGAAAAATGTGGCCATAAAGAGATACAAGATTAGCATCGTTATCTTATAAAACATTGGATTCAATACAGTTAGATCGTCAATTGGCTTAGGAATAGAACGAATGAAAGTTGAAACGATAGAAGCCGTAAAGGCGTATGGTTTTTCAGTAAGAACCACCAATACCGATGAGATGGACCCAGCAAGAGCCAAGATAGGGCAATTGTGGCAGGGCTTTTTTGACCAAGCATTTCCGAAATTAACACCGGATTCAAAAGTGTATGGCGTTTACACTAACTACGAGTCTGACTTTACGGGCGAATTTGATGTTATCGCGTGTACTAATGCACTTACGGATCAGAATGTTGATACGCTTGTAGAAACCGAAATACAAGCAGGTAAATACTTAACGTTTTCTGCTGAAGGTGAATTACCACAAGCTGTGATCGACCTATGGGGTGAAGTGTGGGCGTATTTCAGCGCTGCTGACTGCGCACATGTGAGAACTTACACGACAGATTTTGAACTATACAAAGGTGAAACTGAAGTCGAGATTTCGATAGCGATTCAGTGATCAGGTTAAAATGAACAAAAGGCTTAGCTTAGACTGTGTTTGCCAGTTAAGAGACAGTCGTTACCGGTAAAGAGACAACGGAATCCCAGTTAAGCCTTTGAATATCTGTTCTTTACAAAGAAGATACAGTGTCACGTAACTACTTTAATACCTAGAAATTATCTATTCCAGAATTCCCCTAGATCACCCTAGATACCCTTAAGTCACCCAAAATTCTCTTAAGTTATCCAAAAAGACAATCTTGCTTGGTTTCATTCCACAAAGGGTATTGCTTCATGACTTGGGTGTAGAGCTTACTTTCAAGGTGCGCTCTTAACCAACGTCCTACGTTTTGATATTCCGATTTCACAAACCACTTCTTTTCGACTCGCACAAACTGACTGACGAAAGGCATCACCGCAAAATCGGCCAAGCTTGGGATTTCTCCAAAAAAGTAGGGCTGATCGGTAAGTCGCACTTCTAACTGCTTAATGAAGGTTTCGCAGGCTTGTCGGCGTTGTTCAACATCGATGTTTCGGTAACGAACCGATGCACGATACCTTTCTAAGTGACCAATAAATTCTTCATCGTTGGTTTTAATGAGCTGCTGAACTTGTTCGCTAAGCGTTGGATTGCTTGAACGCAGAAGATCTTGAGGATCGTTCTGTTGAAGTGCCCAGTTCATCACATCCAAGCTTTGTTCAATGACTTGTCCGTTGGGTAACACCAATACCGGTACTGTCCCTTTTGGCGAGCTGGCTAATAGTTCGCTAGGCTTGTCTTTGGTAATGATTTCTCGAAGTAACACTTTTTGCTGTGATAGTGCGATGCCCATTCGTCCGCGCATTGCATAAGGGCAACGGCGCAAAGAATAAAGGATAGGTAGATCGGATTCGTTCGGCATTATTGAGGTCATTTAGTTTGAAAAGTGTTGTACGGTGGTAAAGAGATCGTGATGTGGGTAGAATACGCGGCTTAAAAATTATAAGTAAGTGAGCGACTTCAAAAATGAGCAGAAAAATTGAGTTATTAGCCCCAGGTGGCGATGTAGAAGCGATAAAAGCCGCCATCGTAGCGGGTGCTAATGCAGTTTATTGTGGTTTAGACACCTTCAACGCTCGTAACAGAGCCTCTAACCTATCGTTAGACGAATTGAATGGTGTGATTCGCCTTGCTCATGAATACGGCTGTGAAGTGTTCCTGACTCTTAACGTTGTGCTATTGGAGCATGAGACAAAGAGCATCACCAAGCTGCTGAACCAGCTTGTGAACACCAAAGTCGACGGCATCATCGTTCAAGACTTAGGTTTGTTCAACCTAGTGAAGAAGCATTTCCCATCGTTAGACGTTCACGCATCGACTCAGTTAACAACGCACAACGAAGGCCAGATTAAATTCTTGTCTAAGATTGGCGCAACGCGCGTTAACTTATCTCGTGAGTTGAACTTGCCTGAAATCAAGATGCTGACGGAAGTAGCACACGATCACGACGTATTAACCGAAGTGTTCGTACACGGCGCTCTGTGTATCGCATTCTCTGGTCAATGTTACTCAAGCTCAGTAAGTGTGGGTAACTCAGGTAACCGTGGTCGTTGTAGCCAAGCGTGTCGTGATGAATACGAAATCACCAACGCGGGCAACAAGTTCCCACTCAACCTGAAAGATAACTCAGCATACTACGACCTACCTGAATTGGTTGACGCGAAAGTCGACTCACTGAAAGTAGAAGGCCGCATTAAAGGCGCACACTACGTTTACACCGTGGTAGACACATGGCGTAAACAGATTGATAGCTTTGTAGAAAGTGGTTTGTTGATCGAAGACGATTCGAACCTACACAAAGTATTCAACCGTGATTTCACCAACTCTTTCCTAAAGGGCAACCTAACGAAAGACATGTTCATCGATAACCCGCGCGACAACAGCATGAACTACGCTGTTGAAAAAGCGACGGAGCAGAACAACGAAATCTCAGTTGTACAGATTCAAGAAGTGACCAACGAACTTCACCAAGCGAAAGACGTTCTTGGTAACGAAATGCGTGACAAGATCGAGTTCCTTGATATTCGCAAGACACCAGTAGCACTGTCGTTCAGCGCAAAAGTGGGTCAACCATTTACGGTGACTGTGAACACGCCAAAAGAGAACTTTACTCTTCAATCTAAATCGCTATTGAAAGCGGTTGAAGAGAAGGCGATTACTCAAGAGCTACTTGAGAAGCGCTTCAAAAACGTGAAGAGTGCAGTTCACACGCTAGAAAACCACGACTTCAGTGAAGTGGATGCAGGCTTGTTGATTCCTCTAAAAGAAGTTTCAGACCTAAAAGACGAGATCGACTTCATTCTGAACGGCTCTGTGGAAGTGATTAAGCACGTTGAAGTGCCAGCACTGCCTCAGCACCCTAAAGTGAACGAGAAGCCGACTATGTCGATGCTTATCGCCGATGTAGAAGACTTACACCTGTGTGACGTGACTGACGCGGATGTTTACTTCAAACTTCCAGAAAGCTTCAAGAAGCGTTGTAACAAGTACATCGACATCTTGGCAGCAAACCCACGTTTGATTCCTTGGTTCCCAGCGGTATTGATCGGTAAAGATTACGACGAAGCGGTTCGTATTCTTGAAGAGATCAAGCCAGCTCGCATCGTAACCAACAACACGGGTATTGCTTACAAAGCTTACGAGATGGGTATTGAGTGGGTTGCAGGCCCGTTCATGAACACGACCAACTCTCACGCACTGGTTACTCTGAAAGAAGAGCTGAACTGTGCAGGCGCATTCATTTCGAACGAGATCAACAAAGGTCAGATTCGTCATATTCGTCGCCCAGAGAACTTCAAACTGTTCTACAGCATTTACCACCCAATCTTGATGATGACCAGCCGTCAGTGTTTCTTCCAAAGAACCGTGGGTTGTAACAAGCCAAGCATCGAAGCAGGTTGTATGTTGAAGTGTGAGAAAGCGACCACGATTACCAACGTGAAAGGCATCTCTTTTGCGGTTGATAAACAGAAGGGTGGCTACCCAAGCATTTACAACCACGAGCAGTTCTTGAACCACGACGCAGTAACTGACTTCTCTGGTCTGTTCGACGAGTTCTTCATTGACCTAACCAACATCGGTGCAGGTTCTAAAGAAGTGAAAGACAAAGTTGAGCTTATCAAGCATTTCGAAGCGCTACTGAACGGCGTTGAAGGTTCACAACAGAACCTAGAGCAGATGGTTGAAGTTCGAACTAATGCTCAGTACGTGCAAGGTCTATAGCGTACAAGGTTTATAGGGTTCAATGTCTATGGGCTGTAAGGCTTATAGCTTCTAACGCAAAGAGCGTTCAAGGTTTATAACGCTCAACCGCTTATAAGCACTCTGAACCAATAAACAAAAGGCCACTCAATCGAGTGGCCTTTTTAATGGTGCGCCGAGCATGGCG
>NZ_JBFRJZ010000046.1:0-25000 GCF_041469125.1 Vibrio sp. 10N.286.51.E5
CGAGATACCGACTACTTCTTGGAAAGCCGCGATGAACCACAAATAAGCGGCTCTTTTTTAGCCCAATTTTCTGCTCTTAAACCTTATCGACTGTATCCGCCCCATGAACCCACGGGACGATATTGTTAATACGTGAGCGCCGCAATCACACTGTTAGCGCTAAGGAACCTTTGAAACCGTCATCAAAGCTCACTCATAATAAGCTATTATTTACAGTAGATTTCGGTTAATTTTCCAAAGGCCATTATGAAAAACAAACTGAGTTTAGCAATTCAAGCATACTGCAACTGGATTGATTCAAACATTATTGAAATTGCTTATGTCGGTTCCATTCTAGTTGTGATTCTAACGCTCATCATCAATCTTATTTAGGCTTCCATTTCCTAAATATTAGTTTCCTTTACTCATTACCGAGCTTTTCTAAAAGCCTCAGAGTTAAATCAATCACCTCATGGATTTGGAGTTTTACGCCTTCAAATAGCTGCGTGAGCGGATCTATTTTTGAGGTTGCAGCTTCAACAATGACTGATTTACCTCAACGATAAACTGATAACCTCTCATTCAATGAATCCTATCTTTTTAACCATTGCCTTGTTCGTTTGTAGGGGCCCGTCCTCTATACACGACTATTGGTTACGCTTGAATGAGGATACTATTGAATTAGAATGCCCCTCAAACATATATCGCCTTGGTGATTGAGAAACAAACAGAATGAAACAAACAAATCATATCGAACAATGCCAGCAAGAAATTTTGAGCTTTTCGGACCGATTACATCAATCTGGTTGTGCGCCTTACTCGGTAGCTCAATACACTCAAGCTTATGCAAAACGCCAGAACATTGATGTCTCTATTGATGTGACCCCGACAAAAGTCATCACTATTTTTGAGCAACCCACGCAAAAAGTCGTGATGGAAAACAAAAAACCACCCTCGGTTAACTTACGTGATTTAGTCGCAACGCTTAAAGGGTTTTCGACTCATTCCCATTACGAAGGTTCAGAAACCTACTCGAATCGTACCTTGTGCTTTGCCAATTTATTGCTTCCGCCATGTTATTTAATGTTAGTTGGCAGTACTTATCTGGCGGTCGGTTTATCCATTATTCTGGGCGCTATAGCCTGGCTAGCACAAATTTTCCTGACTGGGCCAAGAAGCATTCTTGTCGAGTTCTTTGTCGCCTTAGTAGCCAGTTTTTTAACCGGTATGATAGCGGCACAGGTTCCCGGCTTACCAACATTGGCACTGTGCATTTCTTCCATTGTCCTTTTTATTCCTGGGTTAACCGTCACCAACGGCTTAGCCAGTCTTGCTCTCAATGACTTTCGGTCAGGTATCGAACTGCTTGCACAAAGCGCACTCATAGTAATGAAAATATTCATCGGCATTGTTATGGGGTTAGGCTTAGCCAACATAATCAATCAACCATTATCGGTACCGGTATTTATTGATGAAATCCCATTCGTTCTTCATGTCACCGCACTGATCGGGATTTCTGTCGCTATTGGCCTTATTTTCAACGCAAGTATGACAGAAATTCTCTTAGGCCTTCCTGTCGCGGCAATTGGCATGTGGGGGCCACATTGGTTTACTTCCGATTGGGTTGTAGGTACATGGGTAAGCACAATACTCATTACGCTTTACGGGTTGGGGATGGGAAAATTGCGTCACGTTCCACCACTCATATACATTATTCAAGGGATCATCATTCTTGTCCCCGGTAGTCGAATCATTGTCGGAGCAAGTGAGTCCTTCTTTGCGACCTCCATTTTACCCATTCCGAATATTGGTCTGTCCGCCTTGCTGATGTTTGGCGCGATTATGGCGGGACAAATCATGGTTTATTCTATATTTAGTCGTCATTTTGATTCCATCATTGAGGAATAACCATCGATCTAACAATAGCTGATCAACACGCCCCAATAACCCACGATTGAGTCTTTATCTGCTTTTTGACGTTAACCGATTCTGAGAAGGTACTGATGAACAGAGTCTCGAAAATCGATAAGACTATTTTGTTTCAGATGGCGAGGGGAATGAGCAATATGGATTTGGAAAAACCGAATAGAATCGAAAGTAGCCAATAATTCGATAAGATAAGGATGCTTAGGATGAGTCAATGCAAACTAGGCAGAGGTAAGCTAGGTGTAGGCAAGCGCTAGGTTGATAGGCTTGCCATCTACTCCATTTCCGTTCTAACTACGCCACCAGTGCGTTCAGTTTTTTACGCATACTCTCTTTATCAAGGCCACCTTTAGGTCCAATGAAGACTAACCGTGACGAACGAGATTCATCATCTTCCCATGCATCTCCAACCGTCACATTGGCTCGCTGGCCCGTGCACTGAAATACACAGCGATGATCAGGACGATCGGTTAAATTTAAAATACCTTTCATGCGATAAGCATCAATTGAAAACTGTTGCAGTAGAGGATACAAACTTTGTAGATTAAGCGGTTGATCAGTTTCAAAGCTGAATGTTTCGAAATCATGGTTCACGTGATGACAGTGCTCATCATGACAATCATGGTGCTGGCATTCCCTTTGATCAGCCGCTATTTTGTTAGTGACAAAGCGCGTACTTTCAGGGGCATCAAATAAGATAGGTAAATCCACTTCGCCGAATGAAATATCAATCAATTTAGCAAACGGAGCTTGTACTCGGCACCATGCTTTGACTTGCTCTAGTTTATCAGCATCGACTAGGTCAACTTTATTAACCAGAACAATGTCAGCCACTTGAATTTGCTGCTTCGACAACGTCTCCATTGGGCCTTCTAGCCCTAAAATGTTTTCCGCATCGATCGTCGTCACGATTGCATTTAAAGGTGCGTGTGCTTGCAGTTCCGGATCTTCAAATTGAAGTGCCACTTCTTTGGGTTCTGCGATACCTGAAGTTTCAACAATAATATGGTCTGGGCGTTCCTCTAATGCGAGTAAACGCATTACCGAAACGACTAGTCCTTCTGCAAGGTTACAACAGATACAGCCATTCTCTAGGCTGATCATATTTTCACTTTCAGATTTAACTAACTCCGCATCAACATTGATTGATCCAAAATCATTGACGATCACAGCCATGCGCATTCCATTTGCATTGGTTAATATATGGTTTAGTAGGGTCGTTTTCCCTGCTCCTAAAAATCCGGCTAAAATTGTTACTGGAATAGGCTTCTTGCTCATAGCATGCTCTCTTTCGATTTTCGTTGTCTATATTTACTCGGTAAGCAATAAAAAAGGTTGAGCTAATGCCCAACCTTTTAAGTCAGGATAACTTAGCCCGTAACTTTGTTGCGAACCGCTTCACCTGGGTTTGAATCTAACAACATTTCACCAGCTTCAATGATAGGTGTCCCGTTTACAAGTACGTATTTCATGCCTGTAGAAAGGGCATTTGGTTTATCAAATGTTGCAACGGCTTTTACTTCATCAAGTTTGAAAATAGCTAAATCAGCATCTTTACCTACTTGAATACGACCTTTATTTGCCATTTGTGGCACAGCATCCTCAAGAATACGACATGCGTTTAAGCTAGTTCTTTCCATCGCTTCTACTAGTGTTACCGCTTTGTATTCCTCGACATATTTTTCAATAAAACGAGAGAAACAAGCAAGTGAGCGAGGGTGAGCTATTGCGTTGCTTGGAAGTGGCCATACATCACCTTCAATTAATACGCCTTTATCATCCATCCAAGGCATTGCATCTGAAGCGATAGCTGCACCTGGGAACAATACTGAACGGTCCATTTTAGCGCGATCTTCTTTGTTCTCATCGGGTTTTAAGAAGTGCATGACAACCACGGTACCGGGCGCTGATGCTTGTAGTTCAGTGACTTTTTCTTGGTTTAGTGCTTTACCATTCGCTTCCATGTAGCTAGCGCTTGGTACACCCCAACGTTGTAACCAATCGTCACCACGGAAAACTTCTGCGCCAATAACGGAAGAGCCAGCACCATAAGGATAAGCTTCAGTAGTAACGGCTAAACCTTGATCAATGGCGGATTGAACTAAATCGGCACAATCTTCGATATCTTGTACTGACGTGCTGTTGAGGTGACAAATGTGCATGTGTGCACCCGTTGTCGCGGACAGGCTAATGAGTTCTTGGTATGCTTCAAAGCTTGATTTTGGCTCTGCGCTGTTTAGGTAACGAACGTGAGTGTAAGTTGGTACTTCATAGCGTTTTGCTAGTTTAGCAAGATCATAGTACTCTTTGTGGCCATAACCTGGTGCGTAACCCGCGTTAATACCAATGCCTAAGCCCCCCTCTTTAAGACCTTGCTCAACCGAGCCCAGAATTTGTTTTAATTCATCTGGGGTTGCTAGGGTATTTTGCCAATTGTTTTTAGAAAAAGCTTTCTGGAACCAAACAATCGTACCATCAGGAGCAGGCATCGTAGGTTCTTTTGCTTGAATACGAGCGTAAGTCCATGCTACAGAAGCGCCGTAATTAATCGGGCGACCTTCAGCAGCAGTAATATCGTAGTACGTTCCGATTGGGAATAGACCAGATTCCATCTCAAGAGCGGTGGTTACGCCATCGAATGCTTGAGCACGGGCAGCAGGAAGTTGTTGTCCGTGAGCGTGCATATCGATAAAGCCAGGTGCAACCACGAGACCTTCAGCATCGATGATTGTTTTGCCTTGCAGCTTTTTGTCTGAGATTGCAGCAATACGCTTACCTTTAATACCGACGTGACGAATTGCGTCGAGTCCAGTTTCAGGATCAACAACACGGCCATTTTCGATAACGATATCAAATGGCCCTTTCTCGTTAGGCATCAGTTTGATGTTTTGGCCAACCAGTTTTTCAGGGGCTGCATGTAAAACAGAGGCAAAAGGCAGTGCCGCAGCCCCAACCGCTAACTTAGTCAAAGTCGAACGTTTATCTGTATCGACACCATCAAGTAATACTTGCGTAGCGTCCAATTCATTTGGGTCGTAATTTTTCATATTGATACCTGTTATGTTTGTTGTAAAAGAATATTAGTTCATGATTGCTATGAAAACTATGCTGCATGTAGAAAAATCAATCGATTGACTAACACCCACCTTTCCATCATTAGAATCCACTGCCAACCGTTATATAAAACGCGCTGTCAACGTCACTAAAAGCGAGGTCTACCCCCATGTGTAACCCATATCGGCAAGCTATCTGATAGCGAAATCCAGCACCATACGCATCGACACTTTCATCGTCTGACAGACTGCCCTCTACTGTCGCTTTACCCAGGCCATAAAACGCAGAAACGGTCCAACGATTATCAATCGCATTATCGTATTCCGCGACAACACCCAGCCCAGAGGTCACCGAGCTCTGGCCAATAATATGTTTCACACCCAGCATCAATGGTGTGTTTGCCACTCGAAACTGGAGCTGCTGAAGCGCAGCGACTCCCGAGTTTTTTGTGCCGAATTGAATCGTTTTGTTGTACGACGCACCTATACTGAACTCTTTGAAAATATCGAGGTTCGCCTTTCCAGCGCCAACGCCACCCGTATATCGAATGGTATCTTTTAGCCACGACGGTATCACCGTTAATGTCGGTATCAGAACCTGCGCCATATTCAAAGTCCCCACCATGAATAAAGACATACACGGGTAATGACTCTGAACCATTGATCTCCGAAGGACGCCAAATATTAAGATTCAAGCAATCTTCAGATTGCTCTTGCTGGGTTATTTTAAGCTGTGGGCACACGGCGCCAAATTGTGTCGCATCTATAGCGCTATCAGCATTGTGTTCTAATTGACGGAGTGACTGTGCTGAAAACGTTGTTGATCGGCGTAAGTGATTCCTTTAAACGCTTCAATGGATACGCGTTGCTCGTCACCTGCTAAGGTATTGATCACAACAGACTCTCTATTTGCGAAAAGAGTCGCGTCCCCGATGGATACTGAAACCTGCTCTGTTGGTAATGTCTGAAGCGGTTCTGGCTTAATAGGACGTGAGCTGGTTTCATCACTACCCCACGCAGAAAGAGCAACAGTGATAGCGATAACCATGAGTGAGCGATGCGTTAAATTCATGGTTGTACCCATAAATGTGTTCGGCCATCTGACCTGATATTGGTATCATCAAACCTGAGAATCCCTATGCTCAGCCATGCTCATTTCTGGAGTATTTGAAGTATTTTTTCTTTATGGTGCGATATTAATTCACTCTTTAAATTTGAATAAATCGCTTATGCAGGACGTGATCCTACATATATTCACTACCGTGAGTGGATGTCGCTTTTTATTTATCACAGAGACTTCTTGTTGTACCTTCTTTGGCTGACTATCTAGGGTTGATAAAATTTCAACGGGTTCTTGAAACAGCTCTATAGGGGGTTGCTGTGACTCTCCTTCTGAAGCTTCAAACTCATCAAAGAACCCAAATATGTTATTAGAGTCCGATGGCATAGTTAGCACCAAACGTAAGTTTCGAGGCCAAAGCCAATATTGTTGAGGTCTGTTTTGACTTGACCCGAAGAGGTCCAAGGTAGGAGTGCGTCGATATCAGGCTCTGCTTTCGCGAGCTCTTTCATGCACTTGACCATGTAGTCGTAGAGGATAAGACCGTTGGCTTTCGCGGTCTCGATGATGCTGTAAAGCATCGCGCTCGCCTCAGCACCGTTTGTGTGTTGGAGAATAGCCAATTTTCCCTGCCAATAACCAGCGGTTTAATTGCGCGTTCAGCGCGATTATTATCGATAGATAAGTGACCATCGTCGATATAACGAATGAGTTTAGGCCATTGCCCGAGCTAGTACTTTATTGCTTTGCCTAGTGGGCTAGAGCCTATCACCTTCTGGGTTGTCATCCATTGGTAAAGCTCATCCAGTATCGGCTTGGCATACGCTTAACGCTCTGCTTTGCGTTCTTCGGCAGGCGCACCTTTTAAGCGTGATTCTATCCCGTAGAGCTTTTGGGGTTTAGCCAGCACTTTATCAGCCTTGCCCGATTTACCTTCCCCTTGAAGCTTCTTCGCGTCCATGAACTTGCGTTAAGCACCCCACATTAGTGACGTGATGCAGACCATGATAAGCCGTGTAGCCATCGGTTTGTAGATAACCGTTGTAGTCACCTAAAAAGTCCACGGGGCACACCCTCGCGCGACTGTTTTGATAGTCGTACAAGGCGATTTTTTCACATTCGGCAGTGCCGCTTCGGGAGAGTCAGCGCCTGAGCAGTAAAGCCGCATATAACACTGCTTCTCTTCTTTGAGCACATTGAGCGGCGTTTCATCCGCCTGAACCACCACTTGTTGAAGTAGGTTCTCCTTCAAGGCCGCATACAGCGGGGCGAACTTCTCACTGACTTGGATAACCCACCTTGCCATGGTGGCGCGTGATAGCTCGATACCCGACTGGGTAAACAGCGATCATCAATCAATGCATTGGGTGCTAACTCTTGTCCTCCACCCGCTAAGCGACCATTACAAAAAGCACCTACAAGGATCTCGCCGGTAAAGCTGCCTTTGTCTATGGGCAACGTGCCACTGTAGGGCTTAAAGCCAAGTGCTTTCACCACACCTGTTAGTGTATACGCACCGCCACCGAGAAAATCTTTAAGCTCGACTGGCATTTCAGCTGTGACTTCAGCACCAAAACCCGCCGCAGCGACATTCATAAAATAGCGGTCATTCGCACGCACGCTATCCACCGCAAACGCCTTGCCTTCCACCGCTAGTTCAAAAGCACCCGAAATATCGTTAGGTATTCCCGTTGCGGTAGCAAAATCATTCGCAGTGCCCATTGGGACAAGCGCCAGTTGTGGTCTTTCACTGGCACGGAACAGGTTGAGCGCGTTAACGGCTTCATTCACCGTTCCATCGCCACCGACAACAATCAGACGCTTAACACCATCGCATATTGCCTCGCTTACCAAACGAAACATGTCCGACGATTCCCAAGTCACTCTAACTTGCAGGTCAATATCATTGTCCCTCGCCGCAAAGATGGCTTGCCTTAATTCCGGGATATTGGCTTTCTTTCCGTTTAAAATCACGCGAATGCTGTCCATGGCTATGTCCTTGTATAGGCTAACTTGATAACTCTTTTGCTGCCGCTTTGATCTTAGCTCGTAACCACTTATGGCTTGGTTCATTAGTACGGCTTGGATGCCAAATCATACACATATCGAGGTCTTCCAACTCGAAGGGTAATGGTAGTGTTTTTACCGCGTACTTTTCAGCAAAACAACGCACTGATGAAATAGGCATTACTCCGATGTACTCAGAGCCTTCGATAACAGGAAGCATCTCTACAACGCCCGCTGCGCGATACACGATTCTACGTTTCTCAAGGTCACTATAGTGCTCAGAGCTTAATAAGCTTTTGCGCGCATGCCACCTAGAGACCACCACATGCTCGAGTGCTAAGAACTGTTCCATATCGATGGTATCGCCAACCGTAGGATGATCACTACTACACACCACGACCAGCTCTTCTGTAGAAATCACCTCGTACTTAAGCATGGTTCTTCCTTTAGGCGTCATATCAACAATCACGTCGTGTCTTTGCAGCCTTAAATCAGACTCATAGTCTTCGGTAAACAGAGGATGAACCTCTAACGCGATACCTGGTGCGACTTGGCTGATTAACCGCATGACTTTTGGCATCATTTCGTAGCTCGCCGCCGAGACGCAGGCAATGGAAAACACGCGGCCTGAGGTTTTAGGATCGAAGTCTCTTGATGCGGATAAGGTAGAAGTAAAGTTTTTAAGTGCAGCGGCCATTGCAGGATAGATATCAATAGCGAATGTGGTTGGCTCTACGCCTGATGTGGTGCGATGAAACAGTGGCTCATCATAGATATCTCTCAACCTTGCAAGTGCTTTACTCACTGCTGGTTGGCTTATATCCATGCGATTAGCAGCTCTAGATAAGTTCTGCTCTTCATAGATAGCAACAAATATAGGAATTAGATTTAGTTCGGTACTTTTCATACAGTTCCATATTAAAGAAGCAGGTTCCCCATAGTAGAGAACCTGCCGATTATGTTCGATGCGAATAACTAAAGTTTGCTACTTAGTTCTATCTTTTAAGTTTGGCAAGGCTTTAGGGATTTTCAAGCGAGCGGCAATTGAACGAGAATTGCTTGAGTTTGATGTGTCACTGGGCAAGTTACGTAACCCTTTCCATAAACGAGTGAATACGTTTTTATCTTCACATCCTTGTTGAAGGGCTTCGCTATCTTCTAGCCAACGCTTTTGTCCATTTGATTTACCATGTTGCGCTTTATCCAGTTGCACTTTATTCAGTTCTAACTGAGAGGTTTGGTTTCGCAATTGACGGTAGATAAAGGTTCTTAATGCAGCCCAATTACCTTGCTTAACTAAACGACGTAGTACCAGCCAACTCGGTGTTGGGCGGTTTGCGTAGTAACGCTTAACCGAAACAATCAACGCAATGCAGACTAACAACACCAAACCAACACTAATAAACACCGACATGTAGGCTTTGATGAAAGATTGGACTGTGTGTTTGGCTTCAAACACTTCGCCTTTTATCACCACGTTTTCAAGGCGTTGATTTTTGCTGTCCCACCACTGAAATGAAAACTCTGGCAGCGTAAACTCACCACCCTGCTGAATCACATATACAGTCTGTTCAACTCGGCTTGAGCGATAATCACCACGTTCTTGAGTGTCATCCAAACGGTTGGGCTGTGGGTAAGCTTGGAACTGCTTAGTGGACTTATTGATTAGCACATCTGGCAGCAACACAGAAAAGCTGTCTTTTGCCTTAATCGTGATAGTTCGAGTAATAGCATCGCCAACTTTTAGCTCTTCACTTGAGCGTTGCCATTGCTGCTCTATATCTACTTCTGTCGCAGAAAACCAAGGCGTTTCATTATCGAGTAAACCTGAAGGCAACGAAGCTTCAAACTTAATCGGCTGCGTGTAAAGCGTACCGCCCACGTTTGAACCATCAGGAGCAGAAACTTGGATACGAACCGGTACGGTTGGAATAACAAACTCACCGGAAGTCATCGGATAAAGCGTCACTTCCCAACGCTGACGTGACCATGTAGTACCACCGACTCTTTCTGTGTAGTTCGTCGCGAGTTGGTTACGCTGCTTAGCGATAACGTTAGGGATTTCGATACTGCCGATTCGAGTGCCGCCCGTTAACCAGCGCGGTGTCGCCACCTCAATGTTCAGAATGACCTGCTCATTTACGCTGACTTTGCCCGGCGTTATTTTGTCGCCTGACTTGGGTTTCTCGCCAATCCAAGCGATAAGCTCAACGTCACCACTTTTTTGCAGATCGAAGATATCGGCAGCAGAAGCAACAGCAGGAAAAAACCAACTCAACATAAGAGTCATCGACAACAACCATGTGCGGGCTGTGAATCGCGCTCGCTTTGATTGAATCGCTTCAAGAGCTAAATCATATCGACTCATTGCGTTTGCTCCTGTTTTGACGCTTGTTCGATGGAAGGCGCAGGATCTCTTAACTGAATTTGGAATTTGGATTTCAAGAAGAACTTAGGATCGGCTTCTACTCGCTTTAACCACTTGTCGGCAAGCTCTTGGCTGCCCAAAATCTCATTCGCGTTAAGTGTTTCCTTAAGCATCAATTCCGCTACCGTTTCTTCTTCAGCGCCATCACCCGTTCGCGGCTGATCGTCTTCGAGTTCTAAAGATTCTTCAGGGCCATCTGTGGTTCCAGACTGGCTTTCACTGGTTCGGTTTACCTCTTCGACAATTCCACTAAGCACAGCAAGATTGTTCTCCACATCCGTTCTTAGTTCTGGTGACAGATCCTCTTTCTCACTTAATGATTTCAAGAGGTCTCGTGCGGCAAGGTATTCACGCTGCCTAGCTAACGCACTCGCTGCATTGTACAAACCAAGGTCAGTTTTGGTTTGAAAAAACGCACTGTGAGCGAGCTTAAAATCACGAGCATAGTAATAAGCCGCGCCCTTTCGCATTGGATCCTTAAAATGCTTGGCGGCTTCAAGGTATTCCTTTTGATTCAATAAACGTTGTCCTTGCTGATCAGGCGTTAGCCATAAGTCCCACCACCATTGAGCTGTTTTGTCCCAAGTAGTAACCGACTCCACCACAACTGGTTTCTCAGCGGTTAAGTTGACTGTTTTCGCCAAAGTGTCTGGTGAATACATGCTGCTTGTGATCATCAAACCAACGACACACCACTGCACCAACCACCCTTTTCTGAACCACAGCAACATAATGAAAGCCATTGGAATAAGCAGTCCATAGCCCATGTCTTTCCAAGGCATTGAAGATTCGCCGTTGAGCTGCATGTTTCTTTCAACCGCTCTGTTCAGTTGTTGGATATCCGAATCATCAACGGTCACTTCAATCACTCGTCCACCCGTCTTACTCGCTAAGTTACGCAGTGAATCTAGGTCGACAGGGTTATCGCTCACCACATTACTGTTTCCTGCGGCGAGAATGAGCAACTGATACGGATTGTCGTTAAAGAAACTCTCGTACGCCCTAATGGTGCTTGGGTTTACACCATCTGATACCAACAGTACAGAAGAGCCTAACTCACCAGACAGTTGCTGATTAATCAGTGGCAGTGCTTCCTCTGCTGACTTACCTGAAACAGGCATGATATCGGGTGTGATAGCCGCTAGAAACGGTTCAAACACCTTGCTGTCTTGCGTGACGGGCATCGCCACGTGTGCGCTGCCTGCATAAACCACTAAGCCCGTATTACCGCCTTTGCGAGCTGCCAATAAGTCTCTAATTTTCTGCTTAGATCGTTCCAAGCGACTTGGAGGCAAATCTTTAGCAAGCATAGATTCACTATTATCAAGCACAACCAACATCGACGCTTTGTCTTCACCAAAAGGCGAAGCCTCACGCTGCCATGTTGGGCCAGAACAGATAATGATGGCGATAGTCACAATCACTACCAATAGCTTCAACGGCAGTTGCTTGCGCCAGCCTGTTTCGCCAATCGTCAATGCATCACGTAAATGTGTAGGTAAAATGTCTTTCCACGTTGGTTTGGTCTCTTCTCTCCAACGAACCCATAACAGGAAGAACATCGGAATAAAGGCCAACAACCACAAAGGTCGGATAAAATGAAACTGGGTAAAGAACTGTTGTATCGTGAGAGAATCAGGCATCACTCTCTCCTTTCAAATTCTTAGCCGAAGAAGCGAGCAGCGATCTTCGGCGTATCGTTGCTAAGCTGAATGCGGTCAAATACATCACTACAACAATCGCCATCAAATAGTGGTGCAGCCCCTGTTTAGGGCGATAAGTGGTACTTTCATATAACTGAGGTTCAAGCTCACCAATCTGAGCATAGGCTTTGGTCAGTTCGTCGCGGTTAAGTGCTTCAAAGGCTTCGCCACCTGACTCTTGAGCGACACGCTTGATGGTTTCCATATCCAGAGCAACCTCTCCAACGGTTTGCGGATCGCCCATCGCAATAACGTGAATTCGAACGCCTTTAGCCTTGGCGACTTTTGCGGCATCGATAGGCTCAACAAAACTTCCCGTATCATTACCGTCGGTTAATACGATCACGACCTTCTCTTTTTCGTTGGCATCAACACTTGAATCTTGAACGGCAGCACTCTGCTTTTCGCTTTGTTCAAACACCTTAATCGCCAAGCCAATTGCATCACCTAAGTGCGTGCTTTGCCCTGCCATCGCGACATCGGTTTGATTAAGCAGTTCAAGCCACACATCTTGGTCAGCTGTAAACGGTGTTTGTACAAACGCTGCATCACCAAAAAGAATCAAACCGAGTCGATCCCCTTTTCGGGTAGTCGCAAAATCAGCCAGCACTTCTTTGGTCGCGTCCAAACGAGATATTTTATCCCCTTGTTGAGAAGTAAAATCTTGTTCAGCCATTGAGCCAGACAAATCAACTACCACCATCACATCGCGGCCTAATTGTTCACGAACTTGTGGCTCACCTAAGATGGTTGGTTTAGCTAACGCGCAAACCACGAGTACCCAAGTAGTAATCAGCGTGGTGCGTTGCCACCAGCTTGGTGTTAATTGGCTTGCACCTTCTGATGGCGCCTCACCAATCGCTTCAACCAGCTCACTGAAAAACGGCACTTTGATCGCCATTTGCTTGGTGCGATAAGCAGGTACGGCGAAGTAAACGAGTAAAGGCAAAGACAGTGCGATAAACCACAATGGGTGCGCGAATTCAAAGCTGGAAGATAAAACATCAAACATTGTCTTGCCCCTCAACCGTTACCTGTACATTCGGCTTGTGAAGTTTTAGCCACATCATCGCGGTTTGAATTACCTCTAAACGCTGTTCAAAGCTCAAACGCACATTAGGGTCAATTAAGCTCTGCATCCATAATTCTGAGATTTCATCGGCAAAGAACGCATTGCTGTTTTCACTTGTGTTAGCGCTAACAGGCAGATAAGCGTTCAGACGGTTTACATAAGCTTGTCCAAACAGCTTTGCATTACTGCTGTCTAGGTAACGAAGTACCACTTTGAGGACTTTAAAGGTTCGTTCGGTTGAGTTCTTGTCTCGTGCATCCAGTACCATGAGTTCTTGAAGCGCTTCTTTGCGATAACGGTTATTCCACCACCTTAACGCCAAGCGATAAGCCAGATAGATAGCGACCAATAACAGAATAACGCCAAGGTTCTTCCAGCCGATCGTTTGAGGAGCCCAGCTCACACTGTCAGGAATGGCGACATCATGTAGGTCGCGAAGGATATAAGTACTTGGAGGCGTATGTTCAACAGCCATTTAGCGCCCTCCCACTAGTTTCTGCAGCTGTGATATGTGATTGCCCGACGTGTCTAATTCTATATAAGGGAGGTTTTTCATCGCCATCAATTTAGCAAGGGACAGTTTCTGAAGTGCCGCTTTTTGGGCAAGACTTTTACTTGCGAGGTTAACCTTAGATTGGCTATCCAGATTAAGTTGAAAGCGACCATCACCCACCACCCAGTTTGCGCTTGCCAGATCTTGAGGCAATGATTGTTCTAATGGATCGGTGACCATAATGGCTAAGATGTCGTTGTGTTGTTGCAGTTGCTTTAGTCGGTCAAGATGTTGCTCTTGGCAATCTCGCCAATCACTAATAAAGATTAAGGTCGATTGCTTTAATCTCATTCGTTTTATCAGTTCAATCCACTGGCTAAATCCAACACCTTCGCTATCGCTCACACTGACACCTAAGCTTTGATTAGCCTTGGTAAGATGTTTTAACTGAGCCAATAAGTCCGATTGAGAACGCTGCGCTTTGGTATGAAAGAGCTTTTGGTGCGACGCCAAAACGAAACCAACTCGATCACCATCTTTCAGCACTCGCCATCCACACAATGCCGCCACTTCGGCAGCCACAACAGATTTCATGGTGTTTTGAGACGCAAAGAACATCGAACTGCGCTGATCGACACAGATCATCACATTACGGTCTTTCTCTTCGGTATAGCTACGAACATGAGGCTTACCCGTTCGCATCGTAACTTTCCAATCGAGATTACGGATATCATCACCCAATTGGTAATGACGTAATTCTTCGAAGTTCAAACCACGACCACAGAACAAAGAGTTATGTCTGCCCGAAAGTACGCTGCCCGCTTTTAAATGAGGTAACAGTGAAAACGACTCAGCTTGAGCCTGAATTCGCACTAACCTTGAATAATCACAATACAGTCGTGGATCAAGGCCTTGCGATTTGGGAGCTTGTGTTGGCTTCGCCATGACGCCCCCTAGTTATCCAATCTCAACATTATCGAGCAGTTCTTCAACCACTCTTTGATGGTCAACACCATCGGCCAATGCGTCGTAAGACAACGAGAATCGGTGACCTAATACGGTTGGTAACATGGCACGCACATCGTCCAACGTGACATGGTCACGTCCTTGCAACCATGCATAAGCGCGAGCACATTTATCCAACGCGATGGAAGCACGCGGACTTGAACCAATCTCAATCCATTTAGACAAGTTTGATTCTGGGTAACGCTCTGGCTTACGAGTTGCCATCACCAAGGCCACAATGTAGTTCTCAACTAAATCAGAAACGGCAATGTCTGGAAGTTGGCGCCGAGCTTCAAGTACCAACTCAGGTTCAATATGTTGTGGCGTGACTAATTCTGAACTGGTCTCGCTACCGAGTTCCTCACTGCGCACAAGTCGAATGATGTCGCGTTCAGCTTCATCTTCTGGATAGTCGACTGTCACTTTCATAATGAAACGGTCCATTTGTGCTTCAGGCAGTGGATACGTACCTTCTTGCTCAACTGGGTTTTGTGTGGCTAGCACCATGAACAAATCTGGCAGGATGTGAGTTTGACCACCCACCGTAATCGTCCCTTCCGCCATCGCTTCAAGCAGAGCAGCCTGTACTTTTGCAGGCGCACGGTTCACTTCATCGGCTAATACAATGCTGTTGAAAATAGGACCCGGTTGGAAATGCAACTGAGGCTTTCCATCAAGCTCTTGATACACCTCCGTGCCCGTCACATCAGATGGCAGCAGGTCTGGCGTAAATTGAATTCGACCAAAACTGGTGTTCAGTAGATTCGCCAGCGATTTTACTGAGCGAGTTTTCGCTGTACCGGGAAGTCCCTCTAAAAGCACATGGCCATTAGTCAATAACCCTATCACCAGAGCCCGAACGACGTGGCTCTGACCGATAACACTTTTCTCTGTTTGTTCAATCAGTTGGTTTATTGCTTGTTGCGCATGGTTCATAGGTCTTCCCTTAATTCAATCTGGCTGCGTACATCCTACTCACAAGCCCCATAACTATTAGTTATACACATGATAAACAGTTATAAACGCGATAATTGGTTACAAGCGGAATAAGCAGCAAGCTCGATAGCCAAGCTCACCTCATCGCTTTATTTAAACCTAGCTTTCAATTGGTTAATGGCTTCCGGCGGTGCCACTTTGCTCAATGATGAAATACATTGCTCAAACGCCTTTGGTACGCCCGGTATATGACTGTTTCGCGCCAACACTTCACACTGGGCATACAGGTGCTGTGGGTTGCGGCTAAATTGGTAAGCCTTATGCAGTGATTGACTTGCCGCAAGCACATCCGATTTTTCCAAAGCCAATCCGTACACATACCAATATTGAGGGTCGGTTTGCGCAGTTTCAGCGGCTTGTTTAAGGTAGTCCGTTGCTTGTTCGTAATCTTTCACACGAAGCAGAGACAATCCTGTGCTGTATGGCAAAACACTCGATTTAGGCTGAGCTTCAATACCTTGCTTCAAGGTCGACAACGCTTTTGCCTCGTTACCTTGCGCTCGATACAAATCCGCTAAATTGGCGTAGCTGTTTTCGAAATAAGGCTCAATCTCGATAGCGCCTAGATAAAACTCAATCGCTTTGTCGTGCTGGCCTAAATCTCGGTAAACGTTGCCTAGGTTAGTACGTCCAAATCCTCTGTCGGCATTAAATTGCTGTATTTCAATGTACTCTTCTAATGCAGGCTTGATTTGGTCTTTCTGCAGAGGGTTCATTTCTCCCCAATAACGCACTAATGCGCCTGCGGTTTCTGAACGAATCGACAATACAGGGGCTTTCAGTAGCGGCTCTAGAATTTGCCAACGGTCAGTGAATGGGAAACCAGACGAGCCTTGTACCACACCCAAACGGATCATTTCATCATCATGTTTCACCGCTCTTGCCAGCGAAATAAGCGTATTCTTACCCGTATTACCGCCCAAACGTTCTAAGCTCGATGCACGAATGATATTGCTTAAGCTAGAGTCCTGAGCCGAGTATGCCAACGCATCCTCTGCACCTCTGTGCCCTATCGAGTCAGCATAAAAGGCAACGGCAAAGTGCTGCTGATTACGGTACTTAGAATCTGGGAACCACTCACCGATTTGCTTATCTGCCCACTGGTCGGTTTGATCTGCATGACAGCTAGTGCACACGTTCGGCGTTTTAATGTGTTGGCTAATATCAGGACGTGGGATATGCCAACTGTGGTCACGCCTTGGGTCGACCTCCATGTAAGTCGTCTCTGGCATGTGACAAGTCGTGCATTGTGAAGCTTCAGTATTCGCTTCGTGGAATGTGTGCTTTTCAGGCGTGTATTCTGATGCAATATGACATTGGCTACACACGGCTTCTTCCGCAATTTTTAGTTCAGCGGTATGAGGATCGTGGCAGTTAGTACATGTGACGCCTTTTTCAGCCATCACGGATTGAAGGAAAGATCCGTAAACGTAATCTTCATCGTAGATTTGACCATCGTTGTGGTAAAGCTCTGGGGTAATCAAGCTCAAGCGATACTTATCAAAGAAAGACCCGTTAACGTGATCACCCGTTTCATTTAACTGAGTACGACGGCTGTGGCATTGAGCACAGGTTTGAACTTGATTGGTATGGATGATGTCTTTTGGTTGCAGGGTTGAATTACCCTCTTGATAGATCCACTCTTTGACCGACTTCGACAAGTCGCGGTCAAAACCATAATGCGCCGAGACTGGAGCATCCTTTCCACCGTTAGCTTTTGCTAGCTGAGCCTTTTCAACGTGCTCACTCGCAGGGCCATGACACGCTTCACAACCGACATTAATCTCAGACCAAGTAGTGTTGTAGGTATTACTCGCGCTGTCGTAGTTTTTCTCTAGGTTCGTTGAATGGCAATCAGCACACATGAAGTTCCAGTTTTGACCGCTATTGGTCCAGTAGAATTCATCGGTGTTGGTGGTATCAGGATAGAGGTGAAACCAGCGTTGACCGCCTTCGCCCTCAGTGCGAGAATCCCAAGCGAAAGGAATCAACTGTACACGGCCGTCTTCAAATTCAACCATGTATTGTTGTAGTGGTTCAAAGGCAAAGGTATAGCTGATTTTGTAATCTTTAAAGTGGCCGTCTTGCCATTCAATATTGACCCAGAACTCTTCGCCCTTGCGGAAAAATCGGTTGGGTTTACCGTCATGAGTGAATGTTTGATCGTTGAAATCGCCTAATACAGATTCGTCTGTAGCGTGCTTCATCGCCATATCATGATGAGAGCCCTCCCACGCTGCGACTTCTTCACTATGACAATCAACACATGCTTCCGAACCGACATAGCTGGCTTTAGAACCGATAGGTAAAGCGTCAGAGCTAACGGGTGACGCTACAGAGTTGGCCTTTGAAATATCAGAGTTGATATTAGGATCTTGCTCGTTGGCATAGGCGTTCAGACTGAACAGCGACAACATCAGTGAAGACAAGATTGCGGATAATACTGCGACTCGCTGGTGTTTCAATCCGTTTACCAGTGAGCACAACCATGCAGACATAACATTCCTTGTTTTTATACATCCTTATGCTTAATAAGGTAGACGTAAAAACAACGAATTTACAATTATTTAGTGGCAATGAGCTCGATTGTTGTGATTCGTATTCACGACCGGGATTTACTCATCGATATGCGCATAAAAAAAGAGCTCCTAAGAGCTCTTCAATCTGTTCAGTTTCACTCAAACAATCACTTACTTGTTATGAGATTCCTGCAGTTTTTCCATTACCTGATCCAAGCTAAAGCTCGCAGCTTTTTGACGTGGCGGATATTCAGCAAAGGTTTCTAGGAACTTGCCCACATACGCTTGTGCTGGAACGAACATATAAGCATGGTCTAACAACCAGTCGTAATATGTGTTCGATGTAATGTCTGCGTTTTCGTATGGGTCCATACGCAGGTTAAACAGCTTAGGAAGACGTAACGTCACGAACGGTTCAGCCCAAATTTGCATGGTACCCGTTGCACGCTGCTCCATGAACACCGCTTTCCATTGGTTGTAACGAAGCGCCGCTAAATCACCATCATCGGTAAAGTAGAAGATCTCCGAACGACGGCCTTTCTCTTCTTCACCCGTTAGGTAAGGAAGGAAGTTGTAACCATCTAAGTGAACCTTAAACGTTTTATCACCGGCAGTATGACCTTTGAGTAGTTTCTCTTTGATTTGGTCATCACCAGCGGCGGCAACGAAGGTTGGCATCCAGTCCATATGGTGCATGATTTCGTTAGATACGGTTCCTGGTTCAATCTTACCAGGCCAACGAACCATTGCTGGTACACGGTATGCGCCTTCCCAGTTGGTGTTTTTCTCACCACGGAACGGGGTTGTACCCGCATCAGGCCAAGAGTTCATGTGAGGGCCGTTATCCGTTGAGTAGAAAACAATCGTGTTGTCTTTGATACCCAACTCATCCACTTGCTTCAATAGTTGCCCAACGTGTCGATCGTGCTCAACCATACCATCAGCGTAGTTACCGACACCGGTTACGCCTTTACTGTCGGCTTTCACGTGCGTTCTAAAGTGCATACGTGTCGCGTTCCACCACACGAAGAATGGTTTGTCCGCTTTCACTGCGCGATCCATAAAATCAAGTGCCGCGTCTAGTGTTTCTTCATCAACCGTTTCCATACGCTTACGCGTCAGTGGACCGGTATCTTCAATCTTGCCATCAGCGAATGACTTAATGACACCACGAGGGCCAAATTTCTTACGAAACTCAGGATCGGTTGGGTAATCTTCATTCTCTGGTTCTTCTTCAGCATTTAGGTGGTAAAGGTTGCCAAAAAATTCGTCAAACCCGTGTGCTGTTGGAAGGAATTCATCTTTATCGCCAAGGTGGTTTTTACCAAATTGACCTGTCATGTAACCCATAGGTTTCAGCATTTCTGCGATTGTCGCGTCTTCTGCTTGTAAGCCAATGTCTGCGCCCGGCAAACCTACTTTACTCAAACCCGTTCGTAATACACTTTGTCCCGTGATAAAGGTAGAGCGACCCGCAGTACAAGATTGCTCTGCGTAATAGTCCGTAAACATCATCCCTTCTTTCGCGATGCTATCAATATTCGGGGTTTTGTAACCCATGAGACCGAAGGTGTATGCACTCACATTGGATTGACCAATATCGTCCCCCCAAATAACCAATATATTTGGCTTTTCAGCCGCAAAAGTGGCGCTGGACGCGGCCATCATCGCTGTACCCAAAATCGCTAATCGACGTTTAGCGCCATATTTCGCTGTCATAGAAACCTCTTCGTAAGTTATTTGCATCCTGCCCTACAACGTATAGTCCATTTTTTACACATGCGCGAGATTCCCTAAGCTATTAATCTTTTTGTCATTTTTATTGAGATACGGATACAGAAATCATCGATAAGGTTTACGCCAACAAACATGATAAGGATCACACATACAAACTAAGGCTTTATTCTACGTACCCACTGGAGCTGATATTAATCAATAGGTTACCTAAGCATCATAACGATTGGTTATAAGCACTATAAAAGGACGTAACGGAATTTTGAGAATAACATTTGCTCATCGATGCGTTGTTCTAACGCATTAATCTTAAAAGTGAATCGGAGTCCTTATGGGTACTAAAATTAATAAACTAGCATTAGGTGTTGGCTTATTAGCAGCTTCTTCAGCGGCAACAGCAGCGGAAAAACCGAATATTCTTGCTATCTGGGGTGATGACATTGGTGTTTTCAACATCAGTGCATACAACAACGGTATGATGGGTTACGAAACGCCAAACATTGACCGTATTGCGAATGAAGGCGCACTATTTACTGACCACTACGGTCAACAATCGTGTACTGCTGGTCGTGCTGCATTCCTAACCGGTCAGGAACCTTTCCGTACTGGTCTATTGACTATTGGTATGCCAGGTTCGGACCACGGTATCCCTGATTGGGCTCCAACGATTGCAGACCTTCTAAAAGAACAGGGCTACATGACCGCTCAGTTTGGTAAGAATCATATGGGTGACCAAGACAAACACCTTCCAACGAACCACGGCTTTGACCAGTTCTTCGGTAACCTATACCACTTAAATGCAGAAGAAGAGCCTGAAACATATTACTACCCTAAAGACCCAGAGTTCCGTAAGAACTACGGCCCTCGTGGTGTAATCAAGTCTACTGCTGACGGTAAGATTGAAGATACTGGCCCAATGACGCGTAAGCGTATGGAGCATGCGGATGAAGAGTTCCTAGAAGAATCTCTAGCATTCATGGAAAAAGCGGTAAAAGCTGACAAACCATTCTTCATCTGGCACAACACCACTCGTATGCACGTGTGGACTCGCCTACAAGAGAAATACCAAGGTAAGTCAGGTATCAGTATTTATGCTGATGGTATGTTAGAGCATGATGACCATGTTGGTGTGCTTCTAGACAAGCTGGATGAACTAAAAATCGCTGACAACACTATCGTAATTTACTCTACCGATAACGGTGCTGAAACGGTTTCTTGGCCTGATGGCGGCGCAACTTACTTCCACGGTGAGAAAGGTACAACTTACGAAGGTGGTATGCGTGTGCCTCAGCTAGTTCGCTGGCCTGGGACTATCAAACCTGGAACTAAAATCAACGATATCATGGGCCACCAAGACTGGATTCCTACTCTACTAGCAGCCGCTGGTGATGATAAAGTGGTTGAGAAGCTAGCATCTGACAAAGGTGCAACTTACAACGGTAAAAACTGGCGCGTACACCTAGATGGTTACAACTTCCTGCCTTACTTCCAAGGTAAAGAAGAGAAAGGCCCTCGTGACAGCATGCTTTACTTCTCTGCTAACGCTGAGCTAAACGCAGTACGTTGGAATGACTTCAAGATTTCGTTTGCTGTGATGGATGGTAACATTGTGGATGCAGTTCGTTTCCAACCAAACTGGCCTCAAGTTGTTCACCTACGTGCTGACCCATTCGAGAAAGCACCGCACGAGTCTGGTATGTACCTACGCTGGATGGCAGACAACATGTGGTTATTCGTTCCAGTAGGAAATCAGGTTCAAGAGTTTATGACGACGCTACCAGATTACCCTATGCAGAATAGCCAAGTACTGAACCCAGGTAACTTCAACCAGAATGCATACATGCTTCAAGGTAAACTTAAGCAACTAGAAGCGGCAGCAGCGCAAGCTAAATAAGCTACTCTAGATTAAAAATGTAATAACGAAGCCGTGGTGACTGAATGCAGTGACCGCGGCTTTTTAGTATCCAATACAAATAACATAAGACGCGAACCGCCAACTAGTACAATTCACACCCAACCTACCCTCTCATTTTTCAAAAATAAAAACTCACACTAGTCAATGTGAACCTTAATATATGACCGTTGCGTTAAGATTTCGCAAATTTTTTCAAATCCTTATGACATGACTTGAATTGGAGTTCTTACCATGCGATTGTAGTTCAACTGCCCATAAACAACTGTATGATTATGAAAACATTAAAATCCATCGCGCTGCTTTCCACAATTATCGCAGCGCCACAAGTGTTAGCTGACGTAACAATTGAAGTTCCTTCTAGCGCAGATGCTTTAGTCGAAGTCTTAGCTGTTAATGAGGCTAAACCTGATCTCGACGGTGGTTTCTTCTCTTCGAGCAAAACGATCACCGTTCCAGATGGCGTAAACCAAATCGTTTTCAAATATCAACTGGCTTTCAGCCAAGGTAACGACCGAGAGTTTGTCGATAGCGATACCATTATTGCTACTTTTGATGCGACAGACACAGCATTGACGTTTGACATGCCTAAGTTCCGTAACACCAACGAAGCGAAAAAAGGCCTTCAAAACTTAGATTGGAAACTGGTTGATGAAAACCAAAATGCAATCAGTGTTAAGCAAGACAAACTTATCAAAGATGGCATGCAGATTGGTCGTAAGTACCCGCAAGAAGCGAAGGAGTACAACCAGAAAGGCGGCATCGCTGCACTTACAGTAGGTTCTAGCGCGGGCGTAGCAGCTGCTGTCGCACAACCGGTAACGCTTCCAACAAAGATTGACGGAAATGCAGCAAATACAGCTGAAGAGATGCTCTATTTCTGGTACGAAAAAGCGGATGCTGAAACCAAGCAGAAATTCAAAGACTACGTGAACAAGTAGCTCAATGAGCTTAATTTAAGAATGAAAGAAGCTGGCAAACTGCCAGCTTCTTTTTTGTCTTCATCTAGATGATTTAGGCTTATAGAGATTAAGCAGACTCAGTCGATAACACTTTACCATCCACTTTAGTTGGCCATCCTAGCGCTTTATACTCAGCTGCTAGTAAATGGGCACAGCGGCTAGAAATTCTGGTCAAAATCAGCTTTAGCTAAGTAACCTTGAACAAGCTCTCGATATTGCTGCTTCAATGGCGCTTCAATAAAGCTCGCGTCTATCGCATTCAAACTAAACAGCGCTAACTCCTGATGCGTCATCTCATGAGCTTTGCTCACCGCATTAAAGTTATCCGACATGTAACCACCAAAATAAGCAGGGTCATCCGAGTTAATCGTTACAGCCACACCCTTTCTGAGCAGTTCGACAATGTTGTGGTCTTCCATCACATCGAATACACGCAATTTAATATTCGACAGTGGGCACACCGTCAGTGGCATTTTGGTTTCAATCAGCTCTTCGATTAGAGCTTCGTCTGTCATGCACTGGACACCATGATCCACTCGACTCACGCTGAGCATTTCAATCGCATCGACAATGTTTTGAGCCGGCCCTTCTTCTCCTGCATGCGCCACCGTCAAGAAGCCCGCTTGTTTTGCTTGTTGGAATACACGCTTGAACTTCTCTGGTGGGTGTCCTAATTCAGAAGAGTCCAGTCCAACCCCGACGATCTTATCTTGATGCTTCAATACCTCTGCGAACGTTTGAATGGCGCTCTCTTCAGATAAATGGCGCAGAAAACATGCGATGATTTGAGAGGTAATGCCCAACTCTTTATGACCCTGTTCAAGCGCACGATGAATGCCGTTAATAGCGGTGTCGAATGCAATGCCACGATCGGTATGTGTCTGAGGATCAAAGAAAATCTCAGTATGGATAACATTGTCGGCTTTACAGCGTTCTAGATAAGCCCATGTTAAGTCGTAGAAATCCTGTTCTGTGCGCAGTGCATCAGCACCTTGATAATAGATATCCAGAAATGACTGTAAATCATCAAATTCGTATGCGCGTCTTAGTTGCTCTGGGGATGAATAAGGCAGCTCAATGCCATTGCGTTGAGCAAGCTGGAAAAGTAACTCAGGTTCGAGCGAACCTTCAATGTGTAAATGCAACTCTACTTTTGGGAGCCCTTGAATAAATGCGTTCATATTTCACCTACTATGGATTTTAGGTGTGCACTTACTCTGAATAATAGACAGGAGGTTTTCTTGAACGCCATTACAAAGAGTAAGAACACAATTGTGATCTAAACCCTTCGTAATCAGCACTTTGCGGGAGCTGGTAGAGACCCCCAAACCATATCATTGGGGTTATACGAAGCAAACGGATGCTACTATACAGAGTTTAATGGGAATTTCACTAATCAATTGCTCATTAACCGATTTCTAAAGCAGGAACCTGTTTGGTTCGATCTCAACGGTAATCTGGTCGTATTCTCGACATCAGCAACATATCGATGTACTTACCCGCTTTGAACGTACTGAGTCTTTTTGTGCCTTCTAACTGAAAGCCTACACGTTCATACAAAGCAATAGCGGCGTGGTTATCGGCATGAACCTCTAACTCAAGACGCACGAGATTAAGCCAGTTATCCGCCTGATTGATCGCTTCTTGCATTAACGCCTTACCGACCCCTTTACCATGCATATCTGGGTGAATAGCAATACCAAGACCAGCGCAGTGCCTGTCTCTTACCTTGGTGGTCATGAATAAAGTAATGTGACCCACTACTTTGCCGGAGACTTCCGCAACCAGAGTGAAATGGTCTGAATGACCAAACAGTCGCTCCACTTGTTCAGAACTAAGATAAGGCTTTTGTGAGGTGTTTTCTGAAACTGAAGGGCGGCGATAAATATCGAAAACATCTTGGCTATCCGTTGCTTCTAAATGTCTAATTTGTATTTCCAAAGCGCTTCCTTATCCTATTATTTCTATCCATAAGCTAATTTTCATATTACGGATAGCAACGGGAACCTACAACCTTTAAAGGTGTAAGTGCCCGAAATAATTAAACAAATAGTAAGACTGAACTTAAACTTCTGCTTTGATGAGTATTTTTAAAATAGTGTGAATATCAGAATTTATAATCCACACCCACACCAGGGCGGGATCGCACTT